>CAMLRJ010000038.1 GCA_946482345.1 uncultured Cellvibrio sp. | reverse complement strand
TCGCCATCGGTTGCAAACGATTGAGCAATTAAATTAGTAACCAACCCCCCGCCAATTTGATCTCTGGGTACGCCACGAATGTGCCCAAACCAACCCACGCTAGCAAATTCACGCAACAGGATTCCACCAAAAGCATAACAGGCATTGCCCCACAAGCTGGTAGACTGCCCTTTAACAGAAGCTGGCTGATCGAAATAAAAAAGCCCTTTGTAGCTGCCGGGCGTGGTTCTGTAAGGCGATCGCAACAAAACTTTTGGTAAAGTTAACCCCACAAATCGAGAATCAGGTTTTTCACGTAAAGCGCGCCAACGAATATATTCTTGCTGACCAAAAATAGATTGCAGATTTATTGGCATTCCCAAGGCAGAAAAATCATCCAACCCAAAGAGCTCACTGGAGGCACCTGCAATAAATGGCGAGAATGATGCCGCAGCAATTTGACTTAAACCTGCAAGCGCAGCCATATCATCATCGGGATGTTTTAGCGATCGCTTGTGACTTATTTCATAATCACCAATAATAACGCCATAAGGCTCGCCACCTGGGGTGCCATATTCTTCACTATAAATTTTGTGAAAAAGCAGACTTTGCTCTACATCCAAAGTCTTTTCCAAATCTCGACAAATTTCCGACCAGGCAACATCCAACACACGAATTTTTATATTGCGATTACCATCCGCCTGCACAACCAAATACCATAGCCCACGCCACGAGGCTTCTAATTTTTTAAATGCAGCAGCATGAATAATGAGATTCAACTGACTATTAATCAGATGATCAATCTCGCTAATAGTGCGATTAAGTAATAAAACAACATCCTGAAGAGATTTGAGACGGGATAGATCTTCGTAATTTTCTAGCCAATAAAGAAGAGATTTTTGCGGATCATTTTCATATAAAAAATGATCAAGGTTATATAAATATGGCTCTTGCTTACATACAGTATCAAGAAAATCAGCGGCAGTCTGCCGCGCTTTTTGTTTCGCAGCTTCTTGATTAATTGATAAGTTCACAAGAGCATCCATTTGCGATTAATAGCATATGCCAGGAAAGGCTATATCACTGTAACAATAAAGCAGTCATTTAAAAAAGAGGCGGCAATTGCCGCCTCTTTAACGTTACCTGTGGATATAGCAATTACCCAGCCTTGGGAATATTAGCCACTAACCGCAAGGATGCAGTCAGCTCTTCCATTTGCAGCCATGGACGCATCATAACAACAGCATTAAATACACCAGGCTGCCCAGGAACTTCCTTCACCTCAACACGAGCTTCCCGCAAAGGAAATTGCGCTTTAGCTTCGGCACTAGCACCTTCACTACCATTGACATAACTGCTGATCCAACGATTTAACCAAGTCTCAGCCTCTCCTGGCTCCATAAACGAACCAATTTTGTCGCGAGCCATTACTTTGAGGAAGTGTGCAATTCGGGAAGTTGCCATGATATAGGGCAAACGCGCAGAAATTGCAGCATTAGCAGTAGCATCAGGATCATCATATTTTTTAGCGCGCTGGGTAGTTTGGGCACCAAAAAATACGGCGTAATCTGTGTTTTTATAGTGGCACAAGGGCAAAAAGCCCATTTTACTCAACTCAGCCTCGCGGCGATCAGTAATACCAATTTCAGTTGGGCATTTTTGATCAGTATCACCATCATCGCTAACAAAAATATGGCTAGGCAATCCATCTACTTTACCCCCCCCCTCTGCACCACGAATTGCGGTACACCAGCCATTTTCAGCAAACGCACCAGTAAGGGTTGTACCCAACGCATAGGCAGCATTCATCCAGCAATATTCATTATGAGCAGTTTCTGAGTGACGCCCATCGTTTGTACGAGCAACCTCCTCATAATTGAAGGCCTCGACGGGCTTGGTTGCCTGACCATAGGGTAAGCGAGCCAATACGCGCGGCATGGTCAAAGTAACAAAGCGAGAATCTTCTGTATCGCGGAAGCTACGCCACTGGATATATTCCGCGCTATCAAAAATCTTTTCTAAATCGCGAGGCTTGGACAACTCGGTAAAACTATCAAATCCAAACATTTCAGGCGCTGCCGCCGAAAGAAATGGACAGAATCCTGCTGCTGCCACATTCGACATCTTGGAAAGCAGCGAAATATCATCTGAATGAGAGGAAAACTCATAGTCGCCAATAATTGCCGCATAGGGCTGTCCGCCAGCAGTACCAAACTCACTTTCGTAAATTTTTTTGAAGATTTGGCTTTGATCGAATTCAACCGCTTTTTCTAAATCCTTGCCCAGCTCTTTTTTGGTAATATTAAGCATGCGGATTTTTAACTGGCTGCCCGTTTCAGAATTATTCACAAAATAATTAAGCCCACGCCAGGATCCTTCCAACTTTTGAAATTTCTCCTGATGCATGACTGCAGCCAGCTGTTTGGACATTAATTCATCAATAGCCTTGATGGCAGAATTGATAGTAATTGTAAGGTTTTTATCCCACTTCACCGTGCCTTTCATGGCCTCTTGGGTAAGAGTGCGTAGCAATTCTTCGGTTTCATCGCGAGAAGTTTGTTTAGTCGCGGAAATCGCCTGCTCTAGAAATCCAAGCTCACGGGCTTCAAGTTCGGCGGACTGATTGGAAAGTTGTTCTTGATTAGTCATTTTATTATTCCTCCCTCTTACCTTCCGCACCCAAACCCAACTCACCAGAAAGAGAAGTCAGGGCATTGGTGTTGCTCAAAACGGCCTCAAGTACATTCTCGAGATCTTCTGATCGATCAGCCTTAGTAAGTAAATCTCGCAACTTATTACGAGTTTCCATTAGCTTTTTGAGAGGCTCAATTTGCTCCACCAAACGATGTGGCTCAAAATCTTCCATATTTTTAAAATCGAGATTAACCGACATTTCACTACCGTCACTCTCAAGTAAATTCTCAACCTTAAGACGCAACTGAGGATTAACCTTACTCATAATTTCATTAAAATTATCGCGATCAATTTGTGAGAATTTACGCTCTTTTAATGGCTTTTTACTATCCAGGTTATCACCTGAATAATCTCCCATAACCCCCATCACAAAAGGAATTTCCTTTTCAATAATGGAGCCATTCGTCTCCACATCATAGGTGATGTGAACACGAGGCTTTCTTACGCGCTTTAATTTATCGTGGATGCTCTCGGACATAATCCCTAATCCTCTTTGGCTAGGTTGGTTAGTTAATCTTCTACAGGCTTAACACCCGTAAGCATAGAAAAATGCTTACGGGCAGAATCATCGGGAATTAACTCGACAATCAATTCTTCAAGTGCCATATTGCCCCATTTAACTGCCTTTTCGAGTGCATAAGATACAGGGGAATGCGGCTCTGTTTTTTTAAAAAACTGAGCAATTTCAATCAATTGCTTAAAAGCAACTTCGCGAGAATGAATAACCTCCTGCACTCTGTTTTTTACGCCAGAATCAGCAGCCTTATCATCCAACATCAAAGATTCAGAAGTTTCATCTTGAGAGAAATCATCGGGAGATGGCAGCAAATGTTTAGCCAAATGGTTAACCGCAGAGACACATTCATCCAATACATTTACTAGCGCCCGCATGGAAGGAGCATCATCCCGACCACACAACTCTTCAAACATTCGCTCAATATTGCGGCATGAAGCTATGGTTAATGCCACATCTTCGAGCAAATCTATAAAAAAGGAAACATCTGTAGCAGCTACCGCTTGCTGGATGCTTTCCAAAGTGAAGCCCAATTTTTCTGCTTTGGACTCTTTGGTGTCTTCATTGGAAATTCGCTCCAGCTCCACAGCCTGCTGGTACTGATAAAAAGCAAAAGGCCCCGGCGAATAGCCCTCAGTTATAGGAATACGACGAATAGGCGCTATCAATACACCATCACTTGACTTGCCATTCAGCCCAGCCAACTGCGCCACTCGGGTTTCTACACCATCCTCGTCTGGCATGGGGTAAAGACCATCCCAATATTGAGCAATTAGCCCTTCAATTAGCCTAAATGCATCGCGCAACCCTGCAAAACCATATCGGCGAGTTAGCGCCTCCGTATACCAGGTTGCAACATCCAGGTCCTTAGCTTGCCCAGAAAGCAGCTTGGGGGCATCAGTAATAATTTTCCGCCAATGCTCATCAGCGTCATTATTGTTAGCTTCACTGTATAGGTTATTTTTTTCTGCATCTCGGGCAGCATAACGAGCGATTTTAATCGCTTGATATATAGAAAGAGGGGAAGAATCCTCTCGGGGATCTGAGCCAGCAGGCAGCTCGCCGGGAATAGGCTGCAACAAACTATCGATATCTATAACTGCAGGTGATGCCATTAAAATAGGTTCCCTTTTGTCCGATCTATATACTTGCCCCACCCTCTTTATTAAAGAGGCCAAGACTAAAGATATTCCTGCGGATATACATTCAAGCAAGCGCCACACAGAAAAACCAAGCAACGCCCTAGAAAATTGGTAAGGCAAGTTACCATAATTTCATCGATAACATAACACCAGCAGAATACAAATTTCAGCGCCAAGTAGAGAAATGCGTCACAAAACTTGCGGTAGTCACTGCTTTTGATGGCGTGATAACATTCTTGCCAACTACTGCATGGCCTTTTGGCCTATGCCCAGTTTTACAGTAATTTATCCTTAAGCGCGGGAACCCCTTGCCCCCGTTAACATGAATTACCTAATCCACATGGAATGAAATGGGTTTATGTAATATGTCTTTGCGACTCAGATTGATAAAAGCCCCCGAGGGAATCTCCCCTTCTTATAAAAATCATACATTTAACCAAAGTGGCGGCACCCTGGGACGAGCAGACACCAATACCTGGGTATTGCCCGACCCCGATAAGTTTCTATCATCATGTCACTGCGAAATTACTTTTGCTGAAAATCAGTTTTTTATTTTAGATCGCAGTACAAATGGCACCTTTATCAACGGATCTATGGAACCTATTGGCCGCGGCAGCCGTATGGCATTGAACAATGGTGATTTCATAGATTTAGGAGACTATCGGTTTTCTGTTTCATTGGAGAACCCCCATACACCTGCTTTTGAGAGCTCCTCTCCTTTTGATTTTCCTGCCGCAAATACTGATGGCGATTCATTTTTTTCAAAAATTACACACTCAATTGATGCCCCCGCTCAAAATGCATCCCCATATTTTTTTGAACAACAACAAAATGACCCCCTGGCACTCTGGGATGAGCAAACTGCCCAATCTCCATTTGACTCCATATCAGCACACCCCTCAAGCTCTCCCTTTGCCCGCCAGGGCTTGGTAAACACCCCTGAAGCGAACAACAAATCGCTAGATGATTTCTTGGGATGTACACCCGCAACAGCAGCAGCGCCCGCCCCCTTTACTGCTGTGGATCTGAGCCCATCTTTAGATCAAGCGATAGACTGGCCGAGCAGCACACAAGAAAGTGTTATACCCGAAGATTGGGCTGAGGATTTATTGGCCGCTCAACCGACAATACCAATCCCCTCATCTCACGTCACACAAGGGATTTGGCCACAGGAGACAAAAAATCAGCCCGCATTTACACAGTCAAACGCGCCAAAGAATGAGAACCCGCAAAAACACCCCACTCCGGGGTTAAAAGAACGGGTCCCTTTGGCCGAACGCCTGGCTGCCATAGAGGTCATGCAAAATCAACTTTTACGTAACCCCAATGTGCCTATGCCTACGCCTGCGCCGCATCATGGCAATGCTCCCAGTGAAGCATCATTAGCCCCCCACACAACAATATCAGGTTCGTCGCGCTTGATTGATGCCTTGGGGCTGGATAAATCACGCCTCACCACATCTGATATTGCCGAAATTGAAGAGCTTTCTGGAAAGTTATTACGTGAAATAGTTGATGGCATGCTCGGCGTTTTACGCTCGCGCGCCAACATCAAAAATGAATTTCGAATGAATGTCACCACCATTCAACCCGTGGAAAATAATCCACTTAAATTTTCAGTAAATGTTGATGATGCGCTAGAAAATTTATTCCTAAAAAAATCTAACGCATTCAAGCGGCCAACCCAGGCATTTCGAGAAGGCTTCCAAGAGATCGCCGAGCACCAACTGGCTATGATTGCAGGAATTCGTGCTGGATTCGATTCCATAATAGATCGTTTTAACCCAGAACCCTTAGCCGCCAGTTTTGCCAAACAAACCAAAAGCGGCTTACTGCCCGGCATGCAAAAAACTAAATATTGGAACTGTTACCAAGACTATTACCAAAGCCTAACTGACAACATGGATCACTCATTCCAACACTTATTTGGCAGTCAATTTGTGACTGCTTATGAGGATCAATTACGCCGTTTGGTAGCCTCAAGAACAAAGGATAACCCACATGAATAAAGCCTTTTTAATAGCCTCAAGATTACTAGTGACCAGCTTGGTGTTGGTATTGCTTGCACCAGGATTATCCGGATGCTCATCTTCAAAAAGCAAAGTCGGTAGCATGCTCAATTTAGACACAGATCTGAAGCTATCATTCAATGTCGCGACCGATATTAATCCAGATGACAACAATCAACCATCGCCGCTATTTATTCGCTTTTATCAATTAAAGTCTGCTCAAATTTTCGAAAAAACAGACTTCATTGATATTTTTGAGCGAGATCAAGAGATTTTTGGTGCAGATATTATTAGCAAACAACAACTAAAGGCTTTTGCCCCTGGGGAGTCTCGTGTAGAGCGATTTGTACTTAATCCTGGCGTACGATATATCGCCATTTATGCAGAATTTTCCCAATATCCAGAATCATCATACAAAGTAGTATTCCCGGTCACAGAAAATAATGTAATTCGCAACCAGGCAAGCATCCAAATTGCCGGGAAAACCTTAACATTGATTAAAAAATAAATCGCCAAGGATTTAGAGTCTATGTCTCTTGAAAGCAAGGTTATATGGTCAGAAGGGATGTTCATCAATCCCCAACATTTTCAACAACAAGATAGATATTTTGAAAGCTATATACAACGAAAATGCAGGCCTCTGGGGGATCTATCCTGGGGATTACAACATATCGAACTGGATCAACACCTATTACGCCTGGGGAAAATCTCTTTGCAAAAAGGACAGGGTATATTTCCCGACGGAACCCCGTTTAGCTTCCCTGATATAGATGAAGCACCACCAGTTCTGGATATTCCCACCGGACTGCATAACACATTGGTTTACCTAGCAGTTCCAGTGCGCCGTCATGGCTCAGTAGATGTGCAAAAAAAGGAAAGCACTCAAGCCTTGGCACGTTACTTCCCCACAGAGGTTCCTATTCGCGACAGCTCCCGAGACGGAGGTGAAGACCACCCTGTAGAAGTGGCAAAATTGCGTATGCGTTTACTACTGGAAAGCGATGATTCCAGTGGTTATGTATGCATAGGACTATTAAGAATCGCAGAGTCTCGCGACGATAAAAATATTTTACTGGATGAAAATTATCTGCCAACCAGCCTTGAACTTCAGGCTTCGCCAAAACTTAGCGGCTTTGTAAATGAGCTGGTGGGGCTTTTACATCATAGAGCGGAGGCAATTGCCGGGCGTTTAGCCGATTCGCGCCGGGGGGGAACGGCAGAAATTGCAGATTATATGTTATTGCAATTAATCAATCGTATAGAGCCTTATATAAAGCATTTGGGCAGTGTCAAAAATATTCATCCGCAACCCCTGTTTGGTGAACTAATACAATTAGCCGGGGAACTATCCACTTTTGTAACCAAAAATAAACGCCCTCCTAAATTTCCAGACTATCTCCACGATAATTTACAACAAACATTTGCACCTGTTATCAGTACCCTTCGTGAATACCTAACCATGGTATACGAGCAAACTGCTATCGCCTTGCCCTTGATAGAGAAAAAATATGGCATTCGTGTATCCGAAATTGCTGATCGCACCCTGGTAGGAACAGCCACTTACGTCTTGGCTGTGCGCGCCGATATGCAGGAGGAACTAGTTCGCACACGCCTACCAGCACAAATTAAAATTGGCCCTGTAGAACGCATCAGGGAATTGGTAAATGCAGCCATGCCTGGCATCGCTTTACGCCCATTACCGGTAGCGCCACGGCAAATCCCATTTCGTTCAGGTTACTGCTATTTCGAGCTGGATAGGCACAGCGACTTCTGGAAAGAGTTAAAGCAATCTGGAGGTTTTGCACTACATCTGGGGGGCGACTTCCCAGGCATTGAGCTCGAATTTTGGGCGATACGTCAATAAAAAACGACTGTTACGCGGATAGCAAGGGAAAATATGTCACGTACGTTCCCATAATTAGCCACAGTAATTAATTTGCCCGCAAACCTTTGCAAGGAATAATCATGTCAGGCAGAGATTTCGATAAAACCGTTTTTAAGCAACCAATGCCTGGAGGGGAAAGGACCACTATGCGCCCCACCCCAGGTGGCCGCAGCCCTCAGGCTGCTCGGGAGAATTACGAAGCCCAAGCACGCCCCCCTCTCTCACGGGACTACGCATCAAGCACCGAGACATTTAATGCCAAACATGGCCTTAATCCTATTATAAATGCTGCCAGCCGATTAATTGCCGTATTTTCTAAAACACGATCCAGCGCCCGTCATACAGATGTAGGCAGCCTGCATCAACGCTTACAAAACGAAATTCGTGAATTTGAGGCTCGCTTGCGTGATCTTGGATTACGTCAAGAACAACTGCTGTCAGCCAGATACCTCATGTGTTCGGTACTGGATGAGGCCGTATTAAATACGCCATGGGGATCAGAAAGCCCTTGGGCACAACGAACTTTATTAAGCGTTTTTCACGGTGAAACATCCGGGGGCGAAAAATCTTTTTTAATTCTTGAAAAGCTCTGCCAAACACCTAGTGAAAACTTAGATTTAATCGAATTATTTTATGTTTGTATAAGCCTGGGTTTTGAAGGTCGTTATCGCCTCAATCCACGTGGTAAAGAGGCACTAAATCAGTTACGCGATGAACTATTCTCTATTATTCGCCGCTATCGTGGCGAATACGAAAGATCTCTATCATCCTGCTGGGCAGGATTAGGCAGAAGTAAAAACCAGCTCACTGAATTTTTACCACTCTGGTTTGTTGCTGCACTTATGTTGGCTATTTTATTTTTTAGCTACAGCGGATTGCGCTATTGGCTTTATTCCAGCTCACAGCCAGTAGCTCAAGAGCTTGATCACATAAGACAAGGTAATAACCAGCAATCTGAAGAATAGATGCCTGCCGAGGGAATAAACCTACAACCGTCTAAAGAAAATCTCGGCATACCTACAACAAATTTCGGATAAGTAACAGGACATGAAAAAACTAGGACAATTTTTTATTAACCCTTTGGTTATTTCCATTTTGGGATTGATCTGTATTGCCTTACTAATTTGGTTTGCCGGACCCCAAATAAAATTTGGGGAAGACAACAATGCTCCACTTGCTACACCTATATTACGTACCATGGTGATAATGTTTATTGTAATTATCTGGTTATTTGCCGGCCTGATTCGTCAAATACAAAATAGCCGAAACAACAAAGCACTGGTAACCGACTTACAGCAAATCAACGCATCAGGTTTAGGCGATCACGCAAGCGATCAAGCGGCAGATGAAGTAGCGCAATTGAACCAACGCTTTCAATCTGCATTAGAAACGCTTAACAAACTCAAGTTTCGCGATAAAGGCAGGAAGAAAGCACTCTATCAGCTCCCTTGGTACATTATTGTAGGCCCACCAGGCTCTGGAAAAACTACCGCACTTGTCAATTCTGGCCTGGAATTTCCCCTGGCAAGCGAATTTGGTAAAGGAGCACTACAAGGTGTAGGCGGAACACGCAATTGTGATTGGTGGTTTACTAACGAAGCCGTATTAATTGATACCGCGGGTCGTTACACCACACAAGATAGCCATAAGGTTATTGATAGCTCTGCCTGGGAAGGCTTTTTATATTTACTTAAACGTAATCGCCGCCGCCGCCCCATTAATGGCGCCATCGTAGCTATTAGCTTACAGGACTTACTACTGCAATCTGAAGAGGAGCGAGCACTTCACGCCAAAACCATACGCAATCGCCTCGATGAACTTATGGATAAGCTAGAGATTCGCTTTCCTATATACGTGATGTTCACCAAAACCGATTTAGTGTCAGGCTTTAGTGAATTTTTTGAGGATCTTGGTCGTGAAGACCGAGAGCAGGTTTGGGGGGTATCTTTACCCAATGCCCCCAAGGGATCACAGAGCCCGGATTTCGATTTTCTTAAGCACGAATTTACTAAACTTCTTACCCGTCTGAACGAACGCGTACTCTGGCGCATGCATCAAGAGCGAGACACTCAACGCTGCTCCGCTATTGAAGGCTTTCCATTGCAAATGGAAAATGCCATGAATCTGGCAGAAGACTTCATTAAACGCGCCTTTGCCCCCAATCGCTTTCAATTGCAACCATACTTACGTGGTGTTTATTTTTCCAGTGGCACTCAAGATGGCACACCGATTGACCGTTTAATGACATCTATTGCTGCCAATTTTGGCTTTTCACGCGAAGCAAATGCCAGCAATACCAGCCGTGGCCGCAGTTATTTTATTTCGCGTCTCTTCCGTGAAGTAATTTTTCCGGAATCTGAGCTGGTTGGCACAAATCAACGTTATGAACGCATCATTCGCCTGCTACGTACAGCAGCCTATACAGCAGCAACTCTAGTTACCGGCGGTGTATTGTTACTGTGGAGCGGCAGTGTCACACGAAGCAATATGTACATTAACGATGTACAAGCCGAAGTAAAAAATTATAAAAATATAGAATCCAAACTTACCTCATGGAGCAACTCTAACGAAGATCTATTAAAAGCTCTCAATTCGCTTTATAACGCCAGTAGCGTCTATGATAAGGATGCTCACCCTATGCTTGCCAGCCTGGGGCTCTATAACGACAATATTGATCGCAGCGCTGACTCGCTCTATCAAGAAAAACTGGTTGAACTTTTTCAACCCTACTTACTAAAAACTATGGAGCAAGAGTTGCAACAGGGTCGACCAGACCAGGAACTTTACAATAACTTCCGGCTTTACATGATGTTCAAGGTTACCGACAAAAAGGATAAGGCCGCATTAAAAAATTGGTTCACAAACCATTGGAATAAAAATTTCCCCAAGGACAGCCAAGAAAAACTTGATCTAAAAAAACATATGGATCAACTGTTGCTTATCGATCCAGCTCCAGCAATACTAAATCAAAGCTTGGTCAATCAAACCCGCAGCATATTACTGAGCATTCCAGTGGCTCAACGAATTTACCGTCGCATCAAAGCAGACCCACAATTTAATCAACCAGTAAACCTGCTTAATGCAATTGGCGAGCCTGCGCGAACGGCATTTAACCTAGACAGCAATAACCAAGAAGAATTTACCATCCCCCTGCTGTTTACCCTTCAAGGTTATAAAGCGTTGGATTTATCCAAGGATTCCCCCCTATTTGCACTGGTGGGTGATGATGAGTGGGTTTTGGCAGATCGCGATAATGCTGCCAGTCAACTGTTGCTAGAAGACCCCGAAAAAGTAAGTCTTGATGTCACCTCACTATACCTTGCTGAATACACCAGTATCTGGGCCAATATCCTCGACAAACTAAGCATTAAACGTTTTGGCAATATTCAGGAATTAAATCAAGCGTTGCGAACCCTTACAGATCCGGTCTACTCACCCCTTGCCAGTATTCTTGATGTCACCAAAACCAACACCCAATTAACACCTCCCGTTGTGCAAACAGCAGCCGATAAAGTGACTGGTGGCATGGCAGATAAAGCCCTGGATTACTTGGTGACTCAGGTAGAGGGCACCAGTGTAGATAAACGCTTTGCGCCGCTGCACCATCTAGTTACCCCCAACTCCCGCGGCCCCGCACCGATTACCACAACCTTACAACAACTTGGTGCCCTACAAAATTTTATTCAAGAAATTGCTCTGGCGCCTGATATGGAGCAAAAGTCATTTGAAATAGCCAAGGCGCGCTATCAGTCCAGCACCAGTAATGCCATTTCTACCCTTAAGGCATTTTCTAAAAGCAGCCCTGAACCGGTACAACGTTGGCTTAACTCTATTGGCGATGAAAGTTGGCGATTAATTTTACAATCCGCCCATAGCCATGTTGCCAAAGAGTGGCGCGCTCGAGTGTTTCAACCTTATAGCCAAGTACTGGCCGGTCGTTACCCGCTGAATAGCCACTCCAGTGATGAGCTGGCATTGCTAGATTTCAGCAGCTTCTTTAAACCGCAAGGCACAC
The DNA here is from genome assembly GCA_946482345.1 of uncultured Cellvibrio sp. The sequence continues at coordinate 1,167 of CAMLRJ010000038.1, read as the reverse complement.
TAGATCAGTTTCAAAAAGAATTTATAGAGCCTTTTATCGATAAGCGCGGCCCATGGCAAAGCCGCAGCGTTGATGGCTACAGTATAGGCTTCTCCAATACAACAATAGGCCAGTTAGCATTAGGCTCAAAAATACGCGATGTTTTCTTCAAGGAAAATCCGGAAACCCCGAGTATTAATTTAGAGTTGCGTCCTTTTTTCATGAATAAAGAAGATGCGGTATTTACCCTGGATATGGGCGACCAACGCTTGTCTTATAATCACGGCCCAAAATTTTGGAAGTCAGTCAATTGGTCCGGAGATAATGATAATCGCCGTATTCGTTTAATTTTTGAAGATTTACGCGGCAGCCAAATCGATCGTTCATTTAGCGGGCCCTGGGCTTGGTTTCATTTAATGGATTCTGCGCATATTGAAGCCACACCACAGTCCAATATTTACAAAATTACCTTTATGCATGAAACCGCCAGCAACGATACGAATGCCCCCCGAAAAATTGTCTTTGAAGGGCGCGCCACCAGTATCAACAACCCCTTTAAAAACGAATTATTAAATAGATTCCATTGCCCGGAGACAATTTAATGATAAAAACTAATGATGTAGGGCTATTTGGCAAGCTACCTGCACATGGCGATTTTATTTATCGAGATCTTCCCAGCCACTTTATTAATGCTTGGGATGCATGGCTGCAAGGTTTTATCGCCAACAGCCAACAAGAGCTAGGCGACGACTGGCTGGATATTTATTTAACAAGCCCCATTTGGCGCTTTGTATTCACCGATGGTATTTTTGACCGTCACTACTGGGCTGGCATTATTTTGCCAAGTGTAGATAGAGTTGGCAGATACTTTCCTTTCAGTATTGCGACCCGAATAACAACCACAGCAAATCCCTTTTCCTTAATTCAACAAGACAATTGGTTTACTCGAATTGAAGACTTGGCACTCTCTGCCCTGGATGGACAAATGTTACTAGATGAGTTGTCCGTGGAAATTAATAAGCAAAAAATTAATGTGGAATCGGCCATTCAAGCGCCACCTCAAACAAAATCTGCAGGAGTGAACGGCTTGGTTTTACCATTTCATAATGGCATTACAAAGCCAGATCAGGCTTATCCATATTTACTTGATGGTTTACTACGCAGTTCGGCACCCACGTATTCCATATG
>CAMLRJ010000037.1 GCA_946482345.1 uncultured Cellvibrio sp. | reverse complement strand
TTGACGAATTTTTTCATTGATCGCTTGTACCGCATTTTGCATGGACTGTTGTAAATTTTTAGTTTGGTCACGCGGCAAATCCAAAGCAGAAAAGGCTTCCTGTGTTGAATCCATTTGTGTTTTAACTGTCGCAATATCAACAACATCCTGACGAGACAAATCACGCAGATTATTAATCAACTGATTGGCCTGATCCAAAATAGTTTGTCGTTCAACTTGCGCCGCATTCGATTCTTCCTGACGACGAACAAATACAGCATCGCAAGCCTGACGAAATTCAGTCCACAAAGATTGATCTTCCTTAAACCAGGTTTTACCTATAGTTTTCCATTTAACCTGCAAATTTTTTACCGCATCACAAGCTGCCCGGGTATCACTGTTGTCCAGCAATTGTTTCGCCTGATCAACCAAAGATTGTTTTTGTTGCTTGTTGGCATCGTAAGCACTGGACATTTTGTTAAACAAACTTTCCATCAATGCTTCGAATTCTTTTTGCAATTCATTGCCAGCTTTACGTGGTACAGGCCAATAGGTTTGCCATTCCTGACGCGCTGTTTTCAATGTTTGTTCTACGTCTTTCCAAACCGCATTTGCCCAATCGTAAGCCTGCAGATAAGTTTGTAATTGTGTAACCATCTCACGGCGTTTTTGCAAATGCAATTCACGCTCGGCAGCCTGTTTTTCAAAATACTCTTTACAAGGAGCATAGGCTTGTTGCGACGCCTGCTGGAATTCGTTCCACAACTGATCATCTTGTTGCTGGCCGCCTTTACTGACTTCTTTCCACGAATCCTGTAAATCATGAATCTTGGTGGCTTTATCCGCAGGCGCCATTGTCGAACCAACCAAGGTTTGCATTTGTGCAATCAGGGCTTCCTTTTTCGGTGTCACGGCAAACTCATGCCAATCACCCAATTTAAATAACGCTTGTTCAAACTCATCCATTTTATTTTTTAATCCTTTTGGTAATTCAGAAAATTTCTCCAATTTACCCAGCAATTCTTTTTGAATAGCTCTGGCTTTGCGTACAAAACCCTGATCAGCCGACCACAAACCTTTACGCAATAATTCATTGACTTCACGGATAGCATCTTTCGCAGCTTGCTCCGATTGTTTGCGTTGATTTGAAAATTCAATGAATTCCTGCTTGACGTTGTCAAGCACACTGACCACTTGATCACCAAACTCATTTGCCGATTTAAGCAGCGTGTTGAATTTATGTTGCGCAGCACGCTGCAAATCATTTGATTCACCAGCTTTGATTTGCGACAAAAGACTTTGTGCACTTCCCGAGGTTTTAAGCTGGTCAAGCAAGTTAAGCAATTGTTGTTTGCGCTGCTCGAAAGATTTAACCAAATACTCAAGCGGTAAATTGCGTACCATTGCCAATCGCATTGCGTTACTTAATTCCTGAATTTTGGATTCATATTCAAGAAATAAATCCTGGCTCCATTCAGGAACAGTTAAAGCCTGAGCTGCGATTTTTTTAAGGTCTTCAACACTGGCTTCTGCCAAAGTAACAGCTTGTGCATCCAGCAGTTCTTTTTCTTCATCTGCGGCTATTGCTTGCGCTTTTGCCTGAATTTTTGCTTCACAGATCGCAAGTGCTTTTTCATAGGCAAGACGAGTAGGATCACTAACCGATTTCACCTGTTGCCATTCCTGTTGCAATACTGACAATTTGGCTTTAAACATGACATCGGCATCAAGGTGTGAATGTTTTTCCATTTTTTCACTGATGCGTTTTGCAAACTGTTCCATTTCCGCTTGTTGTTGATCAACCGCTTTAAAAGCATCCAATTTTGTTTTCACGATTTTGAAAACATTTTTATCTTTTTGTTTTGCAACTTTTGATAAAGACTCCAACACTTCGCGCGATTGAATTTTTTCAGCGGCAGCTTGCCGCACTTGCGTGGTAGCGCCATCGCTGGCCAATTTTAATAAGGTCGGCTCATCTTCTGCCTGATTGACCTCATCCAACGTAATCACGGGCTTTGGAGGCTTCACCGGAACAACCACCGGAGCAGCTTCCTTGAGAATTTGAGGTTTGTTTTTTTTACCGAAAAGCGATGACAGTATTTTCATAATCTTTATTCACTGATCTGTTGTAATAAAATTTGAAGTGGATGGGGTAATTCCCGATTTTCTATACGCTTAACCTGACTGCGACAGGAATAACCTGTCGCCATAAACCGACCGGCAGGTTTGGCGGTCATCATTTTTTGCCAAGACATGGCATACAGTGATTTTGAAGTTTCCAGATTTTCTGTTTCATGACCAAAGGTACCGGACATACCACAACAACCGGCTTCTATCACCGACAATTTTTGCCCAACAGAGCTAAACACCTGTTGCCATTCTTTTGTTGAGTTCACGACATAGGTTTTTTCTGTGCAATGTGCCAGCAAAAAGAATTCTGTTGAATCAGTTAATTTTATTGGATTAGCCGATTTTATTTGCTGCTGTAGATGCAAACTGTGCTTGACTAACCATTCCTGAATCAACATCACTTTTGGCGCCATATCACCCAGTATTTTCTTGTACTCGGCACGATAAGTTAATGTCATCGCAGGATCAACACCCACCAGCGGAATCCCTGCACTCGCCAAACCATTCAGATAGGTTGCGTTGGCATCAGCGGTTTGATTAAACCTGTGTAAAAAACCATGCACATGCAAAGCCTTGCCATTGGGCTTGAAGGGCGCAATCAAAGGGACAAAATTCATTTTTTTCAAAAACGTTAAAATGTCCACAACCACTTTGGTTTCAAAATAACTGGTAAACGCATCCTGCACCAAAATAACGGCACGTGATTTTTCATCTTCGGAAAGTTTGGCAATCACTTCCAGGGTGGCATAGGGAATAGATAATTTTTTTGCAGCCTGCTGTAAATTAATGCCGGTTAACAAGGGGCTATCCACCATGCCCACATAACGTGCCATGATTTTTTTCACCCATTGCGGTTTCATCATGCAATTGTAAAGCCAGGGCACTTTAGCCAACCAGGGTAAAAGTGTTTCCAAACCACCGACAAAATAATCTTTTATTGGGCGCAGATAACGCCCGTAATAAAGTTCAAGAAATTTTGCACGAAAATCAGGTACGTCCACTTTGATCGGACACTGCCCCACACAGGATTTACAAGCGAGGCACGCCTGCATGGACTGATTCACTTCGTGCGAAAAATCATATTCTCCACGACGTTTGTTAATGGTATTAATTATGCGACGCGGTAAACCTGGAATAAATGAAGATTCCCTGATCTTTTGCGATTCTTTGAGCGGATCAACACCACGATCACTTAATTGTTTTAACCATTCACGCATTAAAGACGCGCGACCTTTTGGTGAATGGGTGCGTTCACGCGTTGCCTTCCAGGATGGGCACATGGCATCGTTGGGATTCCAGTTGTAGCAAAGTCCATTACCATTACAATGCACAGCCTCCTGATAATTTTCCCAGACTTGCACCGGAATTTTTCGATCCGTTTGCCCACGCGTTGCAACTTGATCAATTTTTAATAAGGGAATATCGGCAGCAGGCGTAGCAATTTTTCCAGGATTTAGTTGATTGCGCGGATCAAACAGGGCTTTGATTTTTTGAATCTGCGGATACAACTCACCAAAAAATGCCGGCGCATATTCAGAACGCACGCCTTTTCCATGTTCACCCCACAAGAGCCCGTTATATTTTTGCGTGAGTGCAACCACCCTGTCGGTAATAACGCGCACCATTTTTTCTTGTTCAGGATCTTTCATGTTTAACGCCGGACGAACGTGCAACACCCCCGCATCCACATGACCAAACATGCCATAGGTGAGTTTGTATTCATCCAGGACTTGTCGAAATTCCACAATAAAATCGGCGAGATTTTCCGGTGGTACTGCCGTATCTTCGACAAAAGGCACCGGGCGAATTTCGCCCTCAACATTGCCTAGTAGACCGACTGCTTTTTTACGCATGCCCCAAATTTTATTGACGGCATCGCTACCCCAGGCAATTGAATAATTGATGCGACCGTTTACAGCAGGTTGATCTAATAAATCTGTTAGCAGTTTGATCTCAGCGCGCAGAGTTTCATCGTCATCCGCCGTGTATTCAACCAAATTGATCCCTTGAATTTTTTCACCTGATGCAGGCGCCGGAAAAAATTCAGCCACGCTGTGCCACACACTGTCATTCATCGCCAGATTCAATACTTTTGAATCAACCGTTTCAATCGAGGTAGGATTGGCTTTCATTAATTCAGTTGCATCACGTAGTGCCGCATTAAAATCGCGATAATTCACACTGATCAAGGCACTGACTTTCGGAATAGACAATAAATTGATTTTGGCTTCGGTAATAAAACCTAAAGTCCCCTCACTGCCACACAAAATATTATTGAGGTTAAAATGATTTTTTTCGTCGCGAATATGCGCCAGATCATAACCGGTCAAACAACGATTTAATTTGGGAAATTTTGCATCAATTAATTGATGATGTTGCTTTTGAATGGAATCAATTTCGCGGTGAATTTTTCCGACAAGATTATTTTGCGATTGAATCTCTGCAAGAGTTTCATCATCAATAGAATGAGAAACCCACTCATTGCCGTCCAGTAAAACAGTTTTTAATTCGAGCACATGATCGCGCGTTTTGCCATAACGACAGGAACCTTGACCTGATGCATCGGTATTAATCATGCCACCAATAGTGGCGCGATTGCTGGTGGAAAGTTCAGGTGCAAAAAAAAGTCCGTGAGGTTTAATCGCTGCGTTGAGTTGATCTTTCACAACACCGCATTGCACACGCGCCCATTTTTCTTCGGTATTAATTTCCAGAATTTTGTTCATGTGTTTGGAGGTGTCCACCACCAAACCATCTGTTAGTGACTGCCCGTTGGTACCGGTTCCACCACCACGCGCGCTCAACACAATAGATTGGAACTCAGCTTCCTGACTCAGGCGCACCAGAATTTGCAGGTCGTCCGTATCACGTGGATACAAAACCCCTTGGGGCAACACCTGATATATCGAGTTGTCGGTCGCCAACACAGTTCGGTTGGCATAGTCAGGGCTAACATCACCCTTAAAACCACGTGCGGGCAAGGTTTGCATAAAACGCAAATACAAGGCCTGAACGGGGGAAGTCTGGTTTATGGCGGGAATCATGGACATTAACATCACATCTGACAGGGACTGGCATTCTACCGATTAGTGATTGCCCTAACCAAGCATCACACAAGGTCAATTCATAAAAATCTGCGGCAGCCCGCTTCACCACCCTGCAGCAAGGTATACAAGTGTGCATTCGACCTGGCATCACAAAGGTTAAATCGATTAAAAAATTGAGCTACTATAGGCACAATCCCAACCCCGAGTGGAACCTCTCCCAAGGAATACACGTGACAAAACCCTCGACTATCGCCTTAAAAATTGAAGGAAAAGAATTATCGTTTGACCGCCCTGCTGCCAGTCAGATTTTTGGCTTCGTCCGCGATTCCATCGTCAGCATGGAATTACAACCCGGCCAACTGATTTCCGAAACCGCTCTGGCACAACAATTTGGTGTGAGCCGAACCCCGGTACGTGAGGCGCTGATCAAATTATCCAATCGAGGATTTGTAGAAGTACTCCCCCAACGCGGCACCTATGTGACCAAGCTTTGCATGAACAAAATATACGAGGCGCAGTTTATTCGCGAAGCACTGGAAATTGCTGTGGTCAGCCAACTGGCAAGCGCAGATCAGGAATTGCGCGATCAAGTTGTGAGCAAATGCGAAAAAATTATCGATGATCAAAAAATAGCAGCAGCCGATGATGACTCGCTGGCATTTCAAAATCTCGATGACGATTTTCACCAATCACTTGCCACATTAACCAACCATTTCCGCACTGCCGAATTAATCGAAGCCGAAAAAGCGCACATGGACAGAGTTAGAAACTTAAGCTTACACATCAGCGGCCAATACAAACGCATATTGAATCAACACACCGCCATCATCAAAGCAATCAAATCAGGCTCCCCCGACAAAGCTGCCACTGCCATGAGCGTTCATTTGCAAGATGTTTTTGCAATTTTGGAATTAATTCCGAAAGAGCATCCGGAATATTTTGCGTAATTTTCTAATTGATCTTTTATCAACCAAAAATAAAAACCGGTTTGGCGCATAAATATCTATTCGCTTGTTTATTTTTCCTTTCTAATTGCACCCTGCGCCAATTCGTATAAAGGGAATATTTCTTAGGCAGAGAATTTGCTTGCTAATAAATACAAATTTCCGCTGAGGCATTCCAGCGCATCACTTACACACTTAAAACAAATAATCTACACAAGGAGTTACTTATGCCAAACCATACAAAACAAGGCTTATTCATCCGTACAAAACTGGCTCTTGCATTGGGAGCTTGCGGGGTTTTCTGCGTTCCTGCTGTATTTGCGCAGGATGATGCAGAAGAAAAAACCGGCAAAGAAGTAGAAGAGCTGGTGATCGTTGGCTCACTGCTTCGCCAAACCAATCTAAAAACTATCTCTCCGACAAAATTATTTATTTGGGAAACAGCTACTGATGCTGGGCTTAGTACCACAACTGATTTACTACAAGGACTGGGCTTTACAGGAGGAGCAGAGCAAATCAACAACGCTTATGCCGGCTTTGTCACCGAGGGCGGTCCCGGTGCAAATACCATTTCACTGCGTGGTTTGGGTGCAACTCGCACACTGGTTCTGATTAATGGACGACGCGTTTCACCGTCGGGTACACGTGGTACTGTCGGCTCAGCGGATTTAAACGTTTTACCCAGCGGTATTATCGATAGAGTAGAAGTATTGCGTGATGGTGCGTCATCTATATACGGATCAGATGCTGTCAGTGGCGTCATTAATGTCATAACAAAAGAGATGGATGGTGTAACACTGGAAGGGGAGTTCAATGACCCCACCGAGGGAGCAGGCGAGCAAACACGATTCTCCCTTTCCGGTGGTATGAAAGAAGAAAACTTCCGATTATCAGGTTCATTCGATTTTTATGAGAGAGAAGAACTTACACTGGCTGATCGGGATTGGACGCGTTGTAATATGCATATGTTGCGCAACCCAACAACCGGGGAATCACTGGACTTTATCGATCCCGAAACTGGTAAGCCCAAGTGTTATCCCATTTCAGGTACAGGCTCCAATGGCCTGACTATCAATACAATCGGCACACAGGATATTACGGCAACCAATTATGCATCTTTTGGCCTCACATCACCCGTGGTTGGCGCCCCGGGTTCATCCGATACCACATTTAACCGATTCCGGCCTAATGCAGCTATCACTACTGGCTTGGTAGGTTTTGAGGGTGTGGGTGGTGGGACCAACAACTCGAATATCCGTGACACCTTTGATCCGGACATGCTGAAAAAAAGCCTTATATCCCCAGTAAAGAATTACACAAGTTTTCTGGAAGGCCGATACGATCTTGGTGATGCTGAAGTCTATGCAGAGATGCTGGCATCAAAACGCCAATCGAGCCAAACCGTTTATCGACCACTGGTGCTGGATTATCGTCGCGGCAGCCCACTCATACCTGCTAATCTGGCTTTTTCAAATTTCGGAGCCGCAGTACCCGCCACTGGTGGCGCGAGGATTGGGGTCAAAGTATTCACGGGTTTTGGCGCCGATACCAGCTCTCAAGAAGTTGATTTTTACAAGCCAACAATCGGCATCAGAGGTGATCTGGCTGCTTTACCCGACTGGCAGTACGATGCCTACTTCAGCTACTCCAAATCCAAAGCTACATATCAATCCAATGGTTTCCTGGTGGATAAACTGACCTATGCCAATAATGCCGTGACTGCCCCCCCCAATATAGACTCTTCGTTGGTACGTAATGGGTTCACTTGTAATATCAATCTCACACGCCCGGGCGAAAGGTGTATCCCCTATCCCATGCTCAATGCCGAAACCATAGGCGGTAACTTGCCTCAGGATTTCGTAGATTACATATTCGAGGGCTTGGAGGGTGAGACTAAATTTTATGAGTCGATTCACAGCCTGATTTTGAATGGACCAGTATTCACCCTACCTGCCGGTGAGGTTCAAGCTGCTGTTGGATTGGAGCATCGCCGGTCACAAATTAATGATTTACCTGATGAGAATATCGTCAGGGGCAATGTGGACGCCACCAGTGCTGCTATTACAGCCGGTAAGGATAATGTTTCTGAAATTTACACCGAAATTGAATTGCCGATTTTAAGTGCCCAACCCTTTGCTGAAAAACTCTCCGTCAACACATCACTTCGTTATACCGATTATGAATCTTATGGGTCAGATGAAACTTACAAGTTGGGTTTTATCTACGCACCCAACGATTGGATTTCATTTCGAGCATCCCAAGGGACTTCATTCCGTGCTCCTGCACTCTTTGAACAATTCCAAGGCGCTACTCGCGGATCTGTGCAAGCATCCAATGACCCTTGTAACAACTATGGAACAAGTCCAAACGAATTTCGGGTAGCCAACTGTAGCTCTGAGGGGCTGCCCCCTAACTTTTCTGCCACTACCAGTATCCAGTCTATTAGTCAGGGCGGGGCAGATACAAAACTGTTTGCTGAAACTTCGAAAAATTTAACCTATGGCATCATATTGGAGCCTCAAATAAGTGATTCAACCAACCTGGTTTTCAGTGTTGATTATTTTGATATTGAAATATCAAATGGAGTCGCCAAAGCGGGTGTATTGGAAATTCTGCCTCGTTGTTATGACGACCGGGATTTTAGATCAGGTGGCGAATACTGCCGATTGGTGTCACGCAATCCTGCAACCCGACAACTGACCGTTCTCAATTCTTATACCAATATCTCAAGCAATATTTCACGCGGTATAGACCTTGATTTAAGTTTTGATCAAGAGCTTCCTGTTGGAGTTTTACAGACAGACTTCACATTCACTCGCTACTACGCGCAGGAAAAAAGAACTTTCTCCGATGTTCCAACAGTAGATTTAAATGGCAGCTTGAATAAACCCGAGTACGGCGCCACAGCCAATATTGGTTACACACTGGACAACTGGAAACTCACCTACGGCCTTGAATGGATTAGTAGTATGAGCGGCTATAAAGAAGCTAAAGAAGATCCAAAGACCAGTCCTCGTGATCTGGATGTTCCCAGTTACTTTGAGCATCGGATTTCGCTGCGCTATCAGGCCGATAACTGGAAAGCAACCTTGGGCGTACGCAATTTGACTAACGAAACACCTCCGGAAATTTCAGCGACGTCCTCAGTTTTTGACAAAGTCGGAAACTCCCCCTTGTACAGCGGTTACGACTATGTTGGTCGCGAATTGTTCGTCAATTTCCAGATCAATTTATAATCAATCTGACATAAAAAAGGGCGCTGGTCAGGCGCCCGAAGTCAGGGAGAACTATGTGATCTACACACTGCATAGCAGCTAGTCAAATATACCATAAGACAAATGGATTAAAGAAATTACTTTTGTGAATTGTGAAAAGATCGGGGTTAGGGGTATGTTGGCCTAACCTTTATTACGTCTGATTGTGAAACCATGCACGACTTAAAGACCCCCACAAAATGTGTTGACCCCTACAGATCCCGCAGCTGGGTCTGGTTGGTGTTCAGTATTTATTACTTTATACCCATGTATTACGTGCAATATTCCCCTCTGGAAATTGCAATCCAACTGCTGGCCTACGTTACATTCATCGCTCTCTACATGTGGGCATTCAAAATACCCCGTTCCAAAGGCTGGGTACCCATCAGTCTGATTACTCTGATTGCTGTCTGCATTTCCCCGCTCACGGTTGGCTCCAGTACCTTTTTCTCATTTCTGGGGGTGCTGATCGGTTTCACCTATTCCACCCGTACTTTGCTTATTCTTCTCTGTGGATATGTGACGATTATTTTGTTGTTCCAATTTTATTTATACGAAAACTATCCCTTTCAATTTTTCGGATTACCTGCACTGATGGGATTGGTAACCACCAGTATTGTGGGTTACATGGAAAAATTTCGTGAAGAAAACAGAATACAAAGTCTCAAAAGCAGCCAGGAAATTCAGCAACTGGCGGTGATTGCTGAACGCGAAAGAATTGCGCGGGACCTTCACGATATTCTGGGGCACACACTATCCAGTATTGCGCTGAAAGCAGAACTCGCCGAAAAACTTTTATTACAAGAAAAAAATACTGAGGCCAAAGAACATATTCGTGATTTACACCAGATAGCACGCAACAGTTTAAGTTTGGTCAGACAAACAGTTTCCGGATACAAACATCGCGGGCTTCCCGGTGAAGTGATCGATCTTTGCGACAAACTCAGACAACAAGGATTTATTGTCAATTTGCGCGGTGAAATTCCCAATTTGTCACCGCGTGCGGAAACGGCTGTTATTCTCGCACTCACTGAACTCACCACTAACTTATTGCGCCACAGCAATGCATCACATTGTGAAATTCATTTTGTGAACGATGAAAAAAATATCAACATCTGTGTTCAGGACAACGGCAAGGTCAAACAAATAGAACAGGGTAATGGTTTGCAGGGTATTCAGGAACGCTTGGCCGCTATAGCGGGTGAACTGTTAATTGATATCTCCGGTGGTTGCCGTTTTGATATACGTTTACCCAAATCCGAATTAATCCAGGTAACACAATGAAAATATTACTCGCCGAAGATCAAGCCATGGTGCGTGGTGCACTCGCTGCTTTATTAGGGATGGAAAATGGATTTCACGTCACCCAAGCGGAAGATGGCGATAAAGCGCTGTTACTTTTAAAACAACATACCTTCGATATTTTACTCACCGATATTGAAATGCCAGGTCGATCAGGACTTGAATTGGCCCAATGGGTTTTGCAACACAAAATCCCAACCAAAACTATTATCATCACCACCTTTGGCCGTGCAGGTTACATTCGCCGCGCAATTGATATGGGTGTCAGCGGATTCCTGTTGAAAGACTCTCCTTCGGAAGAATTGATTCATGCAATTTATCGGATCCGTGAAGGAAAACGCGTTATTGATGGTGAACTGGCGATGATGGCATTGGGGGAAACCGATCCACTGAATGACAAGGAAAGGCGATCATTACGACTGGCATCTGAAGGTAAAACGACGGCTGAAATTGCGACAACCTTGCATTTGTCTGAAGGGACTGTGCGCAATTATCTTTCTGAAGCAATTGCCAAACTCAACGCCGCCAATCGTGTAGATGCAGCGAGAATTGCGCGACAAAAAGGCTGGATTTAAAGCTTACAATTCTTGTATACAAATTCAGTTTCCAGCTTCTTCCCTCTGCTGTTAGAATTCACGTCGCCGAAAAAAGGTCAATACAAACCTGGCTTTACAAACAACGATTGCTTACACAATTACAATAAAAGGTTTCAACCATGCTAACACCCGATCAAATTCGGCTAATGCCCGAATATGTTGCACTGACCAAAGCACGAAAAAAAATTCTGGTTCCACTTTCGATTGCTATAGTAGTGACTTATTTCGCACTGGTACTGGCGATAGGTTTTTTTCCACAATCATTAGGCACTTCATTTCTTGGTGGCACTACCTCCACAGGCGTTGCATTAGGCTTGGGATTAATCTTGTTGTGTTTCGTGATCACGGGAATCTATGTCACTTACGCCAATCGTGTAATAGAACCGCTGGTTAAAAAAATCCAGGATAAAGCACGAGGTGAAGCGTGAGATTTTTAATTATTTTATTGGTGCTATTACCACTGCAAGTGCTTGCTGATCAAGCAAGCACTGAAACAGGAATCTTCGGCTGGATGTCCAACAACCAAGCGTTGATGATGTTTTTTGCTTTCGTTTTTGCAACGGTAGGCATCACTATCTGGGCTTCAAAACGCACCAAATCCACTAAAGATTTTTACGCAGCAGGCGGCGGCATTTCCGGTTTTCAAAATGGATTGGCGATTGCAGGCGACTATATGTCAGCCGCATCGTTTTTAGGTATTGCCGGTTTGGTTTATGCGTCGGGTTTTGATGGATTAATTTATGCGATTGGTTTTTTGGTTGGCTGGCCGATTGTTTTATTGTTAATCGCCGAGCCTTTACGCAATTTGGGAAAATATACCTTTGCTGATGTTGCGTCATTCCGCTTGCAACAAAAACCCATTCGCATTCTTGCCGCCAGTGGCTCATTAATTACCGTTATTTTTTATTTGATTGCACAAATGGTCGGTGCCGGAAAATTAATTGAGTTATTGTTTGGTATGCCGTATGAAACTGCGGTCATTATTGTTGGTGTGTTGATGACGTTTTATGTCACGGCTGGTGGCATGCTCGCAACTACCTGGGTGCAATTAATCAAAGCTGTTTTACTATTATCCGGCGCTACTTTAATGGCGATATTGGTGATGATTCAAGTCGGTTTCAATTTCGAAACATTATTTGATCGCGCTGTCGATGTGCACGCAAAAGGTGAATTGATTATGGCGCCGGGCACATTGGTGACCGATCCTATATCCGCAATTTCATTAGGCATGGCATTAATGTTTGGCACCGCCGGTTTGCCGCATATTTTGATGCGATTTTTTACCGTACGCGATGCGGTACAAGCGAGACGTTCGGTATTTTACGCCACGGGTTTTATTGGTTATTTTTATATTCTGACGTTTATCATCGGATTCGGTGCAATTATTTTATTAATCGGCAACGATCACTATTTTGTTAATGGTGCCATCAAAGGCGGCTCCAATATGCCTGCCATTCATCTCTCTCATGCATTGGGTGGTGATATGTTGATGGGCTTTATTTCTGCGGTTGCTTTCGCCACCATTTTGGCCGTTGTTTCCGGTTTAACCCTTGCAGGTTCCAGCGCAATTTCTCACGATCTTTATGCGACCTTGATTTTAAAAGGCGACCGCAACGAGAAAAAAGAAATTCGTGCATCGCAAATTGCTACAGTGTGTTTAGGTGCAATTGCAGTGTTGCTCGGAATAGTGTTTGAAAATCAAAACGTCGCTTTCATGGTAGGCCTCGCATTTTGTGTCGCCGCCAGCGCAAACTTTCCGATTTTATTGTTATCTATGTATTGGAAAGGTTTAACCACTCGCGGCGCAGTGGTTGGTGGTGCAGTTGGTTTATTGTCTGCACTGATTTTGGTAATCATAGGCCCAACCGTTTGGGTAGATGCATTCCATTTCCCCGAAGCCATCTTTCCTTACAAATACCCCGCCCTCTTCTCCATTTCTGCAGCGTTTATTGTGACATGGCTAGTATCAATCACCGATAAATCCGCATCCGCACAACAGGAACGCGAGCAATTCGACACGCAATTCGTACGCTCACAAACAGGATTGGGCGCTAGCGAAGCATCGGATCATTGATGTATTTTATTCACTCCCCCCTACCACGGGGGGATGTGTTCAATTGTGTGAATTGAAAAAACAGTTTACATAATTAATAAGGTGCTGATCTCTCACGAAATTTATCAGAGTTAAAATCATAAATAAGCTTTCCCTCAAGCGTTATTGAATTCTCTGATAATTGAGATCTGTATAAACGACCTTTCTCTGCCCACAAAAGCCATCCGTCTTTCCAATCGCTCCAGTACCACTCAATCTTTTCTTCTACTTGATCATTCAAAACCAATCGGTGAAATTCAAATTTTGGAAAATTATAACTATTCACTACAACCTTCTCTAAAACTACACTTGCAGACAATGGCTTTCTGTAAGTTACTCTGTTTTTAGTTTTCATTTTTAAACTCCAACCATTT
>CAMLRJ010000036.1 GCA_946482345.1 uncultured Cellvibrio sp. | reverse complement strand
CTTAATAGATCCACACCGGTTTTTATATCTATCGGCTTTTATCGCACACAAATTCAGTCAATTGGAAGATATTCTCGTTGATACATTGCTATCAGCTACAACTTCAGCACGAAATGAAGTAGAGAAAAAGGTAAAGGAAGAGTATTACAAGCAAAGAAACACTCAGTCTCAACACACTGAGATACTGGTAAACGATGCGAAAAACCTACTTGAAATAATACAGAATCTAAAAAATACGTTTGACGATCCTTTGTTGAATGATACTGAAAAAGTTCAACATGGGCGAAGTTTGATTTTTCAGGAAAGTATACACGATGAAAATATTACAGTTCATGTTAATGATGTTCAGGAGGATTTGCAGCGCGTAAGCGGGCAAGCATTAACAATGAAAGGCTTTGAAGATATATCATTAAAACTGCAAAGAAAATGCAATGACATTGTATTACGGCTCGAATTTAGTTGCAGCTCAAGCTGTGAATCACTGCAAAATGCCATTTTACGTTTTAAGCAAACAAAGGGTAAAATTGATAACAAATACTCACTTGACTTTCTTTCGGAATCTGAAAGATCGTTTGTTGAAACAACCGATGGAATCAATAAACCACTCTATAAAGTACTACTTTTTATGCATATTGCTGATGCAGTAAAAAGTGATTCAATTAGTGTTTCTGATTCATATAAATACAAAAACCTGGATAAATATTTAATATCCCCTGAGCGTTGGGCAGCGGATAGATTATATTTGCTAACGCAAGCGGATATGCTTGACTTTAGTGACGCAGAAGCAGTTTTTCATAAATTTAAATTAGAAGTCGATGCGCAATATAACGAGACTAACGACCATCTTCTACAAAATAAAAATAACTATGTAGAGGCTGATGGTGCCGGAGGATATAAACTAACATCGGAGCGAAATACTATAGGGGAAAATCTAGCATTATTTGAAAAATTCGATACGGAACTTTTTCCTGAAGATATATTAATACCCATCGCGGAAGCTATGAATACTGTCAATCAGGCTACCAATTTTATCAGTGAGTTTGAACATCAAGATCATGCTTATGTGAAAGAACGCCCCGAAAATCGAATATTTTATGCAGGTGTTATTGGCTTAGGCTCGCACATTGGGACAAAAAAACTGGTCAAACATTCACCCATAATAAAAAATTCAACACTTGCGTCGACAATAAATGCGTATTTTACCTTGGACAATGTTCAGCGCGCTAATGATGCCATCATTCATTTTGTCAATAAGCTGCCATTGTCGCAGTTATACGAAACAGAATACGGGATGCAAACATCAAGTGACGGACAAAAATGGAGGGTTAGCAAAGATTCATTTAATGCAAACTATTCGTTCAAATATGGCGGCAAAGATATGGTGATTGCTGAATATTCCTTTATAGATGGGCGAGGTTTATTTCCACATTCCACTGTATTCAGTGGATCTGATCGGGAAGCTCACTATTTGATTGACGGATTGCTCAAAAACGAAACCGTAAAATCTGATATGCATTCGACCGATACGCACGGATACACGGAAGCGGTCTTCGGAATGACACATATTCTAAAATTTTCATTTGCACCACGGATTAAGAACGTTCAGAAGCAATTACTGTATTCTTTCAAATATCCATCCGTTTACAAAAAGAAAAAATTCATCATTCTTCCTGAAAGTCGCATAGATGAAGAGCTCTTAAACAAACATTGGGAAGACATTCTTCGTCTTGTTGCTTCAGTTAAGCTCGGAGAGGTAACAGCATCACAAATATTCAAACGGCTGAATTCGTACGCCATGAAGGAAAACTCACTTTACCAAGCGCTGAAAGAGTTTGGTCGCATTCCCAAGACTCTGTACATATTACGATATGTTGATGATCCTGATTTACGTAAAGCGGTACACAAACAACTTAATAAAGGTGAATCTGGAAACCGGCTAAACAAAGCATTGGCTATTGGACGACTCGAATATAGCCAGACTTTAAAAGAGGATCAGGAATTGGCTGAATGCTGCAAACGACTACTTAAAAACATCGTCGTTTGTTGGAATTTTATGTTTGTTTCTCAGAAGCTTTTAAATTCCAAAACTGAATTGGAACGTTCAGCAATTTTAAAGAAGGCTAAAAACTCGTCACTCTTGGCCTGGGAGCATTTCATGTTTCATGGTGAGTTTGATTTTTCTGATTCCAAGTTACAAGACTCTCAAAGATTTGACTTTAAAGGCATGATTAATCCGTTGATTGTAAAAGATATAGGTGAATAGAGATTGCCCATTTCCCAAAATTTGGTGCTTATTCAGACCAAATTTTGGGAATTAATTTTGCACCTAACTATTTGTTTTATATGTAATTACTGTATAGTTTGTGGACAGAAAATTACTTTTGTTTAAGGTTAACCATTTTGGTGATGGCGGGATTTTTGATCAGATTTATCAATAAAGCATTCACCCCACCCTAACCCTCCCCTTAGCAAGGGGAGGGAACAGATTCCACTCCGAATTTAATTCAACAGGGAGTCAAGTCCCTCCCCCTTGCCAAGGGGGAGGTTAGGAGGGGGTGAACCAGTTTCCTGACCACAGGTACTCAACGAGAATTTTCATGAACGACACTGTTGTAATAAAAACAAAAAAACCTTGGGTTAAAAAATCTGTTCTACCCGGTTTTGGTTTATCACTCGGTTATGCTGCTTTTTATGCAAGCTTGATTGTCTTTATTCCACTCACAGGATTGGTTTTAAAATCACTCGAATTAAGTTGGGAACAACTTTGGCAGGTGATTAGTAATCCGCGTTCAGTAGCCAGTTATCAATTAACGTTTGGATCAGCATTGGTAGCAGCCAGCATTAATTTATTTTTTGGATTAATTGTCGCCTGGGTGTTAGTGCGTTACGAATTTTTTGGTAAACGTGTAATTGATGCATTGGTGGATTTACCTTTTGCATTACCTACTGCGGTTGCCGGTATTGGACTCACTGCGCTTTACACAACAAAAGGCTGGGTGGGCCAATGGTTTTGGTTGGCCGATATTAAAATCGCTTATACCTGGTTAGGTGTCACAGTGGCGCTCACGTTTATTGGATTACCTTTTGTCGTGCGCACAGTGCAACCTGTGTTGGCCGATTTGGAATCGGAGGTGGAAGAAGCTGCTGCCAGTTTGGGTGCATCGCGCTGGCAAACATTTTTGCATGTGATTTTTCCTGCAGTATTACCCTCACTCTTAACCGGATTTGCTTTGGCTTTTGCACGCGCGATTGGCGAATACGGATCGGTGGTGTTTATCAGCGGCAATATGCCTTACAAAACGGAAATCACTCCCTTGTTAATCATGACCAAACTCGAACAATTTGATTACGCCGGTGCTGCTGCATTAGGCACTGTCATGCTGGTGTTTTCGTTTGTGTTGCTGCTCTTGATTAATTTGCTCCAGCATTGGAGCCAGAAGCGTACCGGAGGTTAATCATGGTAGGTGCTGTTTCGTCTTTATCCAGTAAAAAAATTGGCTCTCAGAATAAAGCCACGACCGAATCTTTATGGGTTCGCATTACGCTTATCAGTATTGCCTTAACTTTTTTAGCTTTGTTTTTAGTATTGCCTTTAGTAGTGGTATTTAAAGAAGCCTTTACCAAGGGCGTGGGTGTTTATCTAGCTGCTGTCAGTGAACCTGCTGCATTGCACGCAATTAAATTAACCTTGATTGCTGCTGCAATCGCGGTGCCCTGTAATTTAATTTTTGGATTGGCTGCTGCCTGGGCTATTGCGAAATTTGATTTTCGTGGCAAACAATTTGTGATCACTTTGATTGATTTACCCTTTGCGGTTTCACCCGTCATCGCCGGTTTGATTTATATGTTGCTGTTTGGCCGACAAGGATTTTTTGGTGGCTGGTTAGGTGAACATGACGTACAAATTATGTTTGCCATCCCCGGCATAGTACTCGCTACTATTTTTGTGACCTTTCCGTTTATTGCACGCGAATTAATTCCGCTTATGCAAGAGCAAGGAAAAGAGCAAGAAGAAGCTGCAATTACTTTAGGCGCAAGTGGATGGAAAATGTTTTGGCGAGTGACTTTGCCTTCCGTCAAATGGGCGCTGCTCTACGGAATGATTTTGTGTAATGCGCGCGCTATGGGTGAGTTTGGTGCGGTTAGTGTGGTATCCGGAAAAATTCGCGAACAAACCAATACCCTGCCCTTGCACATTGAAATTTTATACAACGAATATCAATTTGCCGCTGCATTTGCGGTGGCATCACTACTCGCGTTATTGGCATTGGTGACTTTGATATTGAAAAGTTTATTGGAATGGAAAGCGGCGCGGGAACATGAGTTGGCGGTGCGTGCGGCGAATTCACAGTGATTCACCCCACCCTAGCCCTCCCGTTCAGAAACCAGTCCCTATGGTTTCCCCTTCGGGCAGCTTCGCTGTGCAAATTGCTCCTGCAATTTGTGCCAAGGGGAGGGAACAGATTTCGCCCCGGTTCGAGATAAGAAGGGAGTCAAGTCCCTCCCCCTTACTAAGGGGGAGGTTAGGAGGGGGTCTTTTTTATTTCAAAATTAATTGTGAGAAAAAAACATGAGCATTCAAGTCAGAAATTTACAAAAAAACTTCGGCAACTTTTCCGCATTACACAATGTGTCACTGGATTTTCCAACAGGTGAACTGGTAGCACTCCTGGGGCCATCCGGTTGCGGCAAAACCACTTTGTTGCGCATTATCGCCGGATTGGAAAATCCGGATTCCGGCAGCGTACATTTTCACGGTGAAGATGCCACCAACGTACATGTACGTGAACGCAATGTGGGATTTGTTTTTCAACATTACGCATTATTTAGACACATGACAGTATTTGATAACGTTGCGTTTGGTTTAAGTGTTCGCCCAAAAGAGACACGCCCGAGCAAAGAAGCCATTGCAAAACGTGTGCATGAATTATTGCAATTGGTACAGCTTGATTGGTTAGCAGATCGTTATCCGCATCAACTGTCTGGTGGACAACGTCAACGTATTGCACTGGCACGTGCACTTGCTGTTGAACCCAAAGTTTTATTATTGGATGAACCTTTCGGTGCATTGGATGCAAAAGTCAGAAAAGATTTGCGTCGTTGGTTGCGTCGATTACACGATGAATTGCATATCACTTCGATTTTTGTGACTCACGATCAGGAAGAAGCCATGGAGGTGGCCGACAAAATTGTCGTACTCAACAAAGGTCAGATCGAACAAATCGGTACACCGGATGATATTTATAACAATCCTGCATCACCTTTTGTCTATGATTTTATTGGTCAGGTGAATTTATTTCGCAGTCGCGTTGATCAAGGTTGGGCGCATATTGGTGATTACAAATTACCGGCGCCGGAACACAATAGTATTCAGGATAAAGCCGCCATAGCCTACGTTCGTCCGCATGATATTGAATTAAGTGCACAAAATAGTGAAGGCGCAATTCCAGCAACTATTGCACACATCAGCACAGCAGGCTCGGTATTGCGAATTGAATTGCAGCATCAATTGAGCAATCAATTAATGCATGTTGAATTGCCGCGTTCACAAGAGCGTTTTTTACATTTAACTACCGGCGCACAGGTGTTTGCGAAACCGACCAATAGCAAAATATTCCTGGAGTGACGGATAGCACGGCTACTTGTCATCAAAATGGAGCGCATAAGTTTCCAATTGATTAACAAAACCTTGCTTTTCCTGATCGCTGATAAAACTCGCCGTGAAACTGTTGTGTGCAAGTTGCAGTGCTTGTGCTCGCGTCATGGGAAATGCATCGGCAAGTGCAAAGTAATTATCGTTGAGATACCCTCCGAAATAGGTCGGGTCATCTGAATTCACCATTACTCTCAAACCTGCATTCAGAAGTGTAAAAATATTGTGTTGAGTCATATTTTTGTACACACACAGACGCACGTTTGAGAGTGGACACACTGTGAGCGGAATTTGAGACTTGCGTAAGTATTCCATCAGTTGTGGATCTTCATCACAGCGCACACCATGATCTATACGTTCCACTTTAAGTAAATTGATTGCCTCCCAAATATATTCCGGTGGGCCTTCTTCGCCAGCATGGGCAACAACACGAAACCCTTCGGCGCGCGCGCGATCAAATACAGCAGTGAATTTACCCGGTGGATGACCGAGTTCAGAACTATCCAGGCCTACGGCGATAATTTTATCTTCCCAGAGTAAAGCTTCTTCGAGAGTTTTCATGGCACTTTCTGCGCTCAGGTGACGTAGAAAATCCATGATGAGCAGAGAACTGATGTTCCAATTTTTTTTCGCATCCTGCATCGCACGTAAAATTCCACTGATGATAGTTTCAAATGCAATTCCACGTTCGGTGTGCGTTTGTGGATCAAACGATATTTCTGTATGGCGGATATTATCGGCCTTGCATTTTAAAAAATAATCCTGAGTAAGATCATAAAAGTCCTGTTCAAGATTTAATGCAGATGCACCTTGATAATAAATGTCCAAAAAACTTTGTAAGTTAGTAAATTGATAGGCGGCTTCAATTTCAGCCACACTTTTGTAAGGCAAGGCCAGATTGTTACGCTTGGCCAGTGTAAACATTAGTTCAGGAGACAGGGCGCCATCGAGATGCAAATGCAATTCAGCTTTGGGCATACCCGCCAAAAATGATTTGTCCGCCAGAATTTCCATATTAGGCAGATGATTAAAATCAGGATTGATCAACGATATGGTCATATGCCCTTCCCGTGGATTTCTCAGTTTTCTTGAATTTCACATCCCCAGCCATCAAATTCAAGTTCAAAAAGTTCCGCAACGCAAGCCATAAAACCAGACACAGATAAAATCACATGTTGAGTGACTGGCATATTAATGATGATCTGAACACTGCAACTGCCTTCATCATCTTCTTCCACATTCGCTATACCGTATCGATAATCATTGATAAAGTCAGCCGCTAACTCAGCCTTGTCACGTGACGGTGCACGTAAAAGAAAATCCACATCACGTGGAGCAGTAACATCATCGCCTTGCTCGTCAAGCGATCGCAAAACATCAACATCAGCCATTGCACCTTTCATTAATTTTTGAATCACAGACATAGGACACCCGGAGTTATGCCAAATTTTGGCGAAAGAAAAAGACTAGAGTAAACATGAAGTGCGAATATAGATCAGAAAAAAAGAGGATGCAATCAGGATTAAACTATGCACATCCATTTCCGGGTTAGGGCCATGCATCTTCGGATACTTAATTATGGTAATGTAGATATAAAATCTAAAAATTCTTGTTGGTTACACAGAGACAATTTCCCATGAAAAACATAATCATTTTTTTGGCAGTCATTATTACAGTCAGGATTGGTATGGCAAATGAGGCACTGGATTTTCCTGATTTTCAAAAAATGGATGTTTTTTATGAGACAACATTTACTGATAATTTTAAAGATGATTGGGTTGTTGAAATGGAATCAGCACCCGGCTCATCTGTGGCCGTAAAAAATAATAGTCTCCTGTTGAATACCATTGCGGGTGTTACGGTTTGGTATAAAAAACCATTATCAGGTGACTATGTCATATCCTATAAACGTGGATTCATTTTAGAGAAGGGTATAAACGACCGACTGTCAGACCTTAATCAATTTTGGATGGCCAGAGATCCCATGCAACAGAATTTATTTACTCGCAAAGGTGCCTTCGCCGAGTATGATCCGTTGGATTTATATTACATGGGCATAGGCGGTAATCATAACTCCACAACGCGTTTTCGTCGGTACGATGGCAAAGGAAACCGGCACTTGCTGAAAGAGTATCTGGATAAAAATGAGCTACTGATTGCTGATCATGAATATCACATAGTCACTGAAGTAAAAGAAAGTTTTACTCGCGTTTGGGTTGACGGGAAATTATGGTTTGAGCACAAACTTGATAAACCTGTTACCAGTGGCCATTTCGGATTTCGCTCTACTTTTTCGCATCAATATATAAAAGATTTTGCGATTTATAAAAATTCTGATGTCCCGGCACCCTAAGTTGTTTCAGGGGTATTAATTTTTTAAAGGAGAAGCCATGGCAACTTCTTGTAACACATAAAGTTCCCATGGCTGTAAAGCCTGCTTCAATAATTGTTCATGTTCTACATCAGTCACCATGGGAACACCGGCCATGTCCGGCAGATGGTGCGCAATACCTTTGTGACAATCAATACAGGTTTTTTCGCCGGATGCCAATAATGTTGAATGCATAGCCTGGGCGCGCGGTGATTGCAGCGTGAAATCCATGGATTCCAATTGATGACAATTGCGGCATTCAAGTGAATCGTTTGCTTTCAAGCGTGCCCATTCGCGCTCTGCCAATTCGCGACGCTTGGCTAAAAATTTATCGCGTGTATTAATTGTGCCGAATATTTTTCCCCACACCTCTTTGGATGCTTGCATTTTGCGTGCGATTTTGTAAGTCCATTCATGGGGAACATGACAATCTGAACAAACAGCGCGCACACCGGAACGATTGGTGTAATGAATCGTTGAAGTTAATTCCTGATACACATTGGTTTCCATTTCGTGACAACCGATACAAAATTTTTCAGTATTGGTTACCTCCAACGCAGTGTTGAATCCGCCCCAAAAAATAATGCCGGCAATAAACCCACCCAAACTCAAAGTGCCCATGCTGATATAAGTTGCGGGACGTTTGAATCTGCACCAGTAATCTTTAATCATTTTAAACATGGATCATTCCTCTTTGTTTTGGAGCAATGTATCAATGCTTTTAAAATCATTTGTGCGTGCCGGTTTTACATCGGCTTGAGGCACGTGACATTGCAAACAAAAATAACGGCGAGGTGAAACGGCTGCAAGCACCTGGCCATCACGATCATAAAAATGCGTGACACTGATCATAGGCGCACCTGTTTGCGGGCTCGCACTGCGACTGTGGCAAGTCAGACACATGTTGAAATTTTTATCGATTTGATAATTGCGAATACTGTGCGGTATGGTTGGTGGCTGTTCTGGATAATTACGATGACCCGGTTCCGCACTGATTTTCTCGCGTGGAATTTTAGGTGCGGGTAGTTCCTGGCTCAGGGTTCCTCCGGGACGAATTCCATCCGGTGCCGAAACATCCAATTGTGTTGTTGTATTTTGTTGTGCTTGAGTGTGAATGATCATCACGCAAATCATTAAAAAAATACCGATGGCGAGCAGAATTTTTTTCATCATCATTCTCCCTGTCAGGCCAGGCTGATTAATTCAATTTTCACAGCGCACTTTTTAAAATCGGTTTGCAATGAAATTGGATCAGTTGCGTCAAGAGTCACAGTGTTAACCAATCGTGTTGCGTCAAAGAAAGGTATGTACACCAAACCGCGTGGAGGTTTGACGCGCCCTCTTGTTTCTACACGCACACGCACACCACCGCGCCGACTGACAACACGCACTTCGCTACCCCGTCTCACACCCAAGGCTTCTGCATCTTCGTGATTCATATAAACCAATGCATTGGGCACTGCTGCATGCAACTCTTCCACGCGATTAGTCATTGAACCTGTATGCCAATGTTCCAATACACGCCCGGTGCTTAACCAGAAAGGATATTGTTCATCGGGCGATTCGGCCGGTGGTTCATAAGGCAATGCGAAAATTAACGCACGCTTGTCAGGGTGACCATAAAATTGCACACCACTGCCCTGCTCTACATAAGGATCATGACCTTCGCGATAACGCCAACGGGTTTCTTTTCCATTCACTACCGGCCAACGCAAACCGCGCGCATTATGATAATCATCAAAATTGGCAAGGTCGTGACCATGACCACGTCCGAATTGCGCATACTCTTCAAATAAACCTTTCTGTAAATAAAAACCAAATGCGTCAGCTTCGCTATTTAAATAGGCAGCATCGCGTTCAGTGTTGGGAAATTTATTGACTTGACCATTTGCAAATAAAATATCGAATAGTGTTTTATTTTTGTAGTCGGGTGCATTGGCAATAAATTCAGCAGGCCAAACTTCATCGGTTTTGATGCGCTTTGAAAATTCAACCAGTTGCCACAAATCCGATTTTGCTTGTGCAGGCGCTTGCACCAGTTGATGCCAAAATTGCGTGCGCCGTTCAGCATTACCATAAGCGCCCTCTTTTTCTACCCACATGGCACTCGGTAAAATTAAATCGGCGGCTTGTGCTGATACTGTGGGATAAACATCAGAAACCACAACAAAAGCTTTTGGATTTCGCCAACCGGGTAAAATTTCTTGCGCAACATTTGGCCCCGCTTGAATGTTGTTGCAAACTTGCGTCCAGTAAAAACGAATGTTGCCATCTTTTAATTCACGACTTTGACGAACGGCAGCAAAACCTACTTTCTCAGGAATTGTGCCTTCCGGTAATTTCCAGATTTTTTCAGCAATTGCACGATGCTTGGGATTCGTCACTAACAAATCGGCAGGCAAGCGATGCGCAAAAGTGCCCACTTCGCGCGCCGAGCCACATGCGGATGGCTGCCCGGTTAACGAAAATGGACTATTGCCCGGTTCAGCAATTTTTCCGGTTAATAAATGCAGGTTGTAAACCATGTTATTAGCCCAGGTACCACGAGTATGTTGATTAAAACCCATGGTCCAGAGTGACATGACTTTTATTTTCGGATCAGCATAAATTTCTGCAAGACGTTTCAGGTGATCTGCTGGAACTCCGGTTTCTTTTGCTGTGTGTTCGAGCGTATAAGGTTTAACAAATTCTGCAAACTCTTCGAAATTAATATCGCTCCAGCTATTGGCTTTATCTTTACCTGTTGCTTTTTGTTGACGAGGATCTTCAGGGCGTAAACCGTAACCTATATCAGCCTGGCCTTTCACAAAACGCGTGTGCTTTTTGACAAATTCCTGATTCACTTTTCCGCTTTGGATAATATGATTGGCGATGTAATTCAAAATAATTAAATCGGTGTTGGGTTTAAAAATTAATGGCAGATCTGCCAAATCAAAACTGCGTGTTTCATAGGGCGATAAAACAGCAACTTGCACATGCGCAAATGACATGCGTCGATCCGTAATCCGGCTCCATAAAATCGGATGCATTTCAGCCATGTTTGAACCCCAGAGCACAAACGCATCTGCTGCTTCAAAATCATCGTAGCAACCCATGGGTTCATCCATGCCAAAGGTGCGCATAAATCCAGTTACTGCCGAGGCCATACAATGTCGTGCATTGGGATCAAGATTATTGGTGCGCAATCCACCTTTGAATAATTTACTGGCAGCATAGGCTTCCCATACAGTCCATTGTCCGGAACCCAACATTGCAATACTTTCAGGGCCTGATTCACGAATAGATTCCTTGAGTTTATCTGCCATGATGCTGAATGCAGTGTCCCAACTGACCGGTGTGAATTGACCATTTTTATCGTATTTACCTTCTTTCATGCGCAACAGGGGTTCGCGCAAGCGATCACTGCCGTACATAATTTTTGATAAGAAATATCCTTTCACACAATTTAATCCGCGATTCACTTCTGCTTTTATATCACCATGAGTTGCAACCACACGATTGTCTTTTGTAGCCACCATAACGCCGCAACCTGTACCACAAAAACGACAAGGTGCTTTGTTCCATTTCAAACTGGTGAGTTCGCGATTGGTAATTAAATTGCTGGCAATAGTGGGTAATGGCAAACCAATAGCAGCTGCAGCAACTGCTGCAGCGTTGGCCTTTGCAAAAAGACGTCTACTGATATTCATAATGCTTGCTCCTCATTTAGCGACTCTTCCAATAAATCTTCTGCGGACAAATATTCGTGGTACACCAATGCCGCGTTAAGTACGCCAGATTGCTCGCGCAAATTATCCAGAAAATCGGCTATGGCTTTTTCTGCCGAGCTTTCAGTGACAATTACCAATTTCCCTTGTGCATTTTCGGCGTGAATTTCAATCTGGATATTGTGTTGTGGTTGTAGTATCCACTCGCGCACTGCCATCAATTTTTCGGGACGCAAGTGTGCAACCAGGCTTGCAACATGCAGTTGTGGCGGATGATCAAGATCGTGAAGCGGAATAGATTCTGATGTCATACCAGCTCCTTTGTACAAGTTAATAAGGGCCGGGTGGCCCCATGATGAGTTGGTAGAACCAAATAGAAAAACCCATAGCACCCACGATTGCGACAGTGAGTATGGGAAATAAAAATACAATGATAAAAATAAATAACCGCCACTCTTTCTTTTTTTCTGACTGCTGTTCGGTTGTGAGTGGTGGCGCCTGATGTTGTTCTGTATGCATCAGCGAGCCTCTTTTAATCTTGTTTTAATCGATTCGCTTTTGATTGTAGTCAGGTTTGTTGTGAGTGCCAAATACAGGGTGAATGAAACTATTGATCTAGATCAATAAAATCTTTTAATTTTATTTTGGGCGCCAGTGTTGATCCTGGTGTCAAATATTATTGTTAATCTGCTCCCATAACCAATTTAACAATCACAAATGATTGTTTTGGTAAGTTGATAGTGACAGATTCTTCTTTCGCCCATTTTTTTAATTCAGTTTTGGGTTGAATCGCCATGGGTTCGGCAAAAGTATTTTCCTTATCGAGCGTATCGCTGGCGAGCGTTATTATGGATATAGCCGATGGTTGTTTATTTTGAGTATTAATGCTGACAGTTTTTTCAACACTATTGGTATTAACAACTTTTATTATGATACTGCGGGTTTCCGAATCTTTTACTGCGGAAGCGTAAAGCCCGTTTTGTCCAGTCAAGGGTTGATTGTTGGCCGATATACGCAACAAATCGGTCCCTTTGTTATGGGCAAATAATTTTTGAACCTGGTAATTAACAGTAGCCAGTGATTGCAAATTATTAAACCAAATCATATTGGGCGCCCATTGCCATGCATCCACATGGGCCATTAATGGTGCGTAGGATGTCATCAGAACCAGATCGGCATTACGTTCAAGGCCAGTCATAAAAGCGGCTTCGGCTAATGCTGTGTCCCAGTTATTTTTATTATCAGGGCTGACAATCGCTACACTTTGTGCTGCATATTCACCAGCAAATATTTTGGGGCCTTTTCTATCATAACTATCGTATCGCGTTGCATTTTGTTTAAACCAGGCAATGTCTTTGTAGTAATGCTCATCAATGAGCTCGGCATTTAATTTTTTCAGCTCTTTGTGTGCATAGTCAAAATGTTCGCCATCAGCAAAGGGGCCAGAGCCTGAGATTAAAATGATATCCGGGTATTTTTCTTTTAACACCTTTTGGAAAATTTTGAAGCGCTCTATATATTGAGGCCCCCATTGTTCGTTGCCTATTCCAATATATTTGAGATTAAATGGTTCAGGATGTCCCATATCGGCCCGGACTTTCCCCCATGCTGATTCGAGTGATCCATTGGCGAATTCGATTAAATCGATTGCATCCTGTATGTAGGGATCAAGTTCGGAAACCGGAACCAATTCCCCGGAATTAAATTGACATGCAATGCCACAATTCAAAACCGGTATTGGCTCAGCGCCCAGATCTTCAGCCAATTGAAAATATTCATAGAACCCCAAACCAAAGGTTTGAAAATAATCCGGTGTTAACTTGTGTGCAAATTCGTTATTCCAGCGGCTTATCATGGTGGGTCTTTTTTCTATTGAACCCAGCGTGTTTTTCCATTGGTATCGTTGTGCCAATGTGCGCCCTTCAATGATACATCCGCCCGGGAATCTCAAAAATCCGGGTTTTAAATCAAATAAAAGTTGAGTTAAATCTTTGCGCAAACCTTGGGTTCTGCCTTTCCAGGTTTCTTTTGGAAAAAGCGAAATCATATCCAGATCAATTGTCCCCTGCCCTTCAAAACGGATTTTTAATCGTGCCTTTTCTTCCGTTTTTTGGGCGATCAATTTGGTTTTGTATTGGTGCCAACCTTGTTTCCC
>CAMLRJ010000035.1 GCA_946482345.1 uncultured Cellvibrio sp. | reverse complement strand
AAGCCTGATGGAAACCAAAGGAACATAAAGGTAAAAACAAATGGCAGCATCTGCATGATTTTCGCTTGCATTGGATCGGGTGGTTGTGGGCTGAATTTCATGGTGATCCATTGCGAAATACCATACAGAACTGGCAGCACAAAATAGGGATCCATACGCGATAAATCTTCTATCCACAAATAGAATGGTGAGTGGCGTAACTCAACGGATTCCATCAATACCCAATAGAGTGCGATAAATACCGGCATTTGAATTAATAAAGGCAAACAACCACCAAGAGGATTAACTTTTTCGGTTTTGTACAATTTCATCATTTCTTGTGAGAAACGTTGTCTGTCTTCGCCGTAGCGTTCTTTTAATTCTGCCAATTTTGGCTGCAGTTTTTTCATCTTGGCCATTGATACATAACTGGCTTTTGATAATTTGTAGAAAACCAATTTGACGATCAAGGTTAAACCAATAATTGCTAATCCCCAGTTACCTAAAAACTGATGTATAAATTTCATAAGTGCGAATAAAGGTTTTGCTATCCACCACAAGTATCCATAATCAACTGTTAAATCCAGATAGGGTGATATAGCTTCAAGTTTTTCAGTATCTTTCGGACCTGCGTAAAAAATTGCATCAACAGTTTGTTGTTGTTTGGTAGGCACAACCAAATCCGGTGTTTCAAATCCCAATACATAAAGTAAAGAAGATTTATCCTGGCGGATAGAATATTGAATCATGCTATTTGGATTGGGAATCCAGGCACTGATGAAATAATGTTGAACCAGAGATATCCAACCATTTTGATGTGAAAAACTAATATTTGAATTGGCTTCTTTTGCCAGATCTTCAAAGTGATATTTTTTATAGTTTTCATCGTTAGTCGTGGTTGCAATCCCTAAAAATGGATTCATTTCCAAAGCACTGACTTTAGTGAAGCGTTTTCCATCATGAATAATTCGGGCGAAAAATTTTGCACTCCAGGTGTTGTCACTTTGGTTATCAATAATATATTTCACACCAATTTGATATTCGCCAGTTTTGAAAATAAATTGCTTGGTAATTTTTACCAAACCTTGCTGATAAACTAAATTAACAATTAATTCTTTTTCGTTTTTGGTTAATTCATAAGATTCTTTTTCTGCAGAAAATAAAGGTTTTGAACCATCAACTCCATTGGTTCCATTAATACCGAAGAGTCCAGATTGGGTGATATAAGTATGGTCATCACGTTGATCAAGCAGAATAAAAGGTTCGTTTGGTTTATCCAGTGAAACTGAATGTTTGGGTAAAGACACTTCCATAATATCGCCACCCAAAGTATCAATCGAAACATTCATGCTATCTGTTTTGATATGAATAATTTTGGATTGTACAGCGTTGGTAACAGGCGCATCAATATTGTTTACATTGTTATTATCCAATGCAGAACTTACAGAAGAACTACTTTGTGCTGTAGACGAGCTGCTGGTGATATTGTTTATGGCAGGATGTGCATCACTGAATTCTTTATAGCGAATAACCAATAACAAGCTGACTGCAAGAATTGCTACGATCAATATATTTTTTTGCCAATCCATCTTAATGACTGCCGTGATGATGTGAATGAGAGTGCGAACAGCACTGGTTATTTTTAGGCGGAACCAGATCTTCTCCGCCCGGGTGTCCAGGGTGGCATTTTAAAAGACGAATCACACTTAGATAAGTCCCGCGCCAAAAACCGTGAGTAATTAATGATTCTTCTGCATAGCGTGAACAACTTGGGTAAAAACGACATTGATTACCAATAATTGGACTCAGCAGTAACCTGTAAATATGGATCAGTTTTATCCCTATCCATACCAACAATGCATTTAGTTTATTCACCGGTTTTTCCTGCTTCTTTTATTGACGTATCAGATCTTTGTTTTTGTCGGACTTTCTTAATCAGTCTTTGCCACTGACTGTCCAATAAATGAAAGATCTCTGGATTACTGAGTTTATCCAATCCATGTCGTGACATTACCACCAGATCCAGATCCATAAGTTCATTTTGATTATGGCGGAAACTTTCACGACTTAAACGTTTGATGCGATTGCGGTCAACTGCCAGACGTAAATGCTTTTTGGCAATTACCAATCCTAAACGTGGAAATCCGCGGTTATTATGACAGGCTAATAAAAGAAGGTGTTGGTGTGGTATGCGGAAAGCAGCGGAATCAAAAACCTGTTGATAGTCACCAGAGTTAAGCAAACGTAGAGATTTGCTGAAACTTTGTTTCACTCTGATGACTCATCGAAAACAAAAATAATCAGATGGTCAGACTTTTACGTCCCTTGGCACGACGACGGGCCAATACCAGACGACCATTTTTGGTAGCCATACGAGCACGGAATCCGTGAACACGCACGCGCTTCAAATTACTGGGTTGGAATGTTCTTTTCATAAGAGCAACCTTAAAAACTCGAGTTTGTAATCCACCAACCGGTGGGTAAGGGTAGAAAGGGGCGCGATTCTAAATAAATAAATAGCGTAAAGCAAATAATTTTGGACAATTTCTCTACAGTTGTTGAAATTACATACTTATTTTTATTTATACCCTTCTGTACTCAGGTTATGCTCATAAAACGTACAGTTTATTAACAGAGATATCCACAGTTTTTATTTTTTTAACTGACTGATTTATCGGTATTTTCTGTATATGATCACTGTTGTTGAAAATATTTTTTGGGTTTGTGGATAACTTGATTATTGTGGAATACACTTAGCCTCCAATATAAGAGAGGGCTGGCTTTTGTTTGATTCGCTTTGGAAATCCTGTCTTTCAAGTCTTCAAAATGAACTGTCATCGCAACAATTCAATACTTGGATAAGACCATTACAAATTGATAATACCAGTGCATCCGGTGAACTGAGGCTGCTTGCGCCTAATCGTTTTATCTGTGATTGGGTCAATGAAAAATTTATGCATCGAATTAAGGAATTGGCAGGCCAATATCATCATCAGCCTTTGAGTATTATTTTGGGAATTATGCCCAGACAAAGTGCATCCAATTTTGTTGCTGAAATAGAAAAGCCTGCGGTTAATATTGTATCCAGTGCAAATTATGCAGGTGCCTTAAAAAACAGAATTGAAGAAGTAATAAAGGAAGCTAATACAGATACACCCGATTTAAACGTAGAAGGGGGTTTAAAGCACAGTCATTATCTAAATGCGGCCAGTACTTTTTCCAGTTTTGTTGAGGGTAAATCAAATCAATTGGGATTGGCTGCAGCAAAGCAGGTCGCAGAAAATCCGGGTGGCGCATATAACCCTCTTTTTATTTATGGTGGTGTGGGATTAGGTAAAACACATTTAATGCAAGCTGTGGGTAATGCTATGTTGGCAAAAAACCCGAATGCAAAAATTGTTTATTTGCATTCAGAAAGGTTTGTTGCTGACATGGTAAAAGCCTTGCAACTTAATGCGATTAATGATTTCAAACGTTATTATCGGTCTATGGATGCGCTTTTAATTGACGATATTCAATTTTTTGCGGGTAAGGAAAGATCTCAGGAAGAATTTTTCCACACATTTAATTCCTTGTTGGAAGGTGGCAGACAAATTATTTTGACTTGCGATCGTTTTCCGAAAGAAATCAATGGACTTGAAGAAAGATTAAAATCCCGTTTTGGTTGGGGTTTGACAGTGGCTGTTGAACCACCGGAGCTCGAAACTCGGGTTGCTATCCTGATCAAAAAAGCTCAACAGGCGGGTATTGATTTGCCGAATGAAGCTGCTTTTTTTATTGCGCAACGAATTCGTGCTAATGTTCGCGATCTTGAAGGTGCATTAAAAAGAGTGATTGCCAGCGCCAATTTTACCGGCAGACCTATAGATGTTGATTTGGTAAGAGAAGCACTTAAGGATTTATTGGCTTTGCAGGATAAACAGGTTGGAATTGATAACATTCAACGTGTAGTCTGCGAGTACTACAAAATCAAGATGAACGATATGGTATCCAAGCGCCGAAGTCGTTCAGTAGCCAGGCCAAGACAAGTGGCTATGGCATTAGCCAAAGAATTAACCAACCATAGTTTGCCGGAAATTGGTGAAGCATTTGGTGGACGCGACCACACTACTGTTTTGCATGCGTGTCGCAAAATTAAGGAGTTGCAGGAAGAAAGTGCAGATATAGAAGAAGATATGAAAAACTTGCTGCGTTCTTTAACAACTTGATTTATAAATGTCGAGTTTTACCAATAATTATTGCAAATGATTTTGAAGAGATAATTTCATGAAATTTTCAGTATCCCGTGAGGCATTGCTTAAACCATTACAGTTGGTTGCCGGTGTGGTCGAACGCCGACAAACCTTACCGGTTTTATCCAATGTGTTGATTGTATTAAAGGATGATCAACTGTCTCTTACCGGGACTGATCTTGAAGTTGAAATCGTTGGGCGTATTAACCTGGAGCAGGCAGGTCAGTCGGGCGATATAACCGTCCCCGCTAAAAAGTTGGTAGATATCTGCAGATCGCTACCAGATGGCAGCATAATTGACTTTTTTCAAGAAGATAACCGAATTATTGTCAAATCTGGCCGAAGTCGTTTTACCTTGTCTACTTTGCCTGCATCTGATTTTCCGAACGTTGAAGATACACCCGGTAATTTGCGCTTCAGCTGTGCTCAACAGGAAATCAAACGTCTCATTGAGAGAACAGCCTTTGCTATGGCACAACAGGATGTTCGTTATTACCTGAATGGAATGTTATGGGAAGTTCGCCAGGATCAACTAAGAGTAGTTGCAACTGACGGCCACAGAATGGCGATGTGTACTCGCGCGGTTGGTGTAACAACCAAAGAAGTTGTTCAGGCAATACTTCCACGTAAGGGTGTATTGGAACTTTCTCGTTTGTTGGATGATTCAACGGCACAGATAGAACTTACGCTCAGCAGCAATCATATCCGTGTGACATCTGTCGATTACACATTCACTTCAAAGCTGGTGGATGGTAAGTTTCCCGATTATGAGAGAGTTCTTCCTCGAGGTGGCAATAAAACCGTTATAGGTTCAAGGCTTGAACTCAAGCAGGCGTTTGCGCGCACATCGATTCTTTCTAACGAAAAATATCGTGGTGTCAGATTGCTTCTTAATACAGGCAGTTTGACTATAGTGGCTAACAACCCTGAGCAGGAAGAGGCTGAAGAGCAAGTTTCTGTAGATTATACGGGCGACTCTTTGGAAGTAGGTTTCAATGTAAGTTACCTACAGGATGTCACTAATGTGATTACCAATGACAACATTAAAATCACTCTGTCAGATGCTAACTCCAGTGCTTTGATTGAAGAGCCGGAAAACAGTGATTCGGTTTATGTTGTTATGCCAATGCGACTCTAAGCTTCTACTCTCCGGTGGCTGCTGTGGCAGTCGAACGCCTTAAAATCCAACAATTACGAAACTTGATGGCGGTGGACATAAGTCCATCGTCACAGGTGAATCTTTTTTTTGGGGAAAATGGTTCAGGCAAAACCAGTGTGCTGGAAGCCTTGTATATTCTGGGATTAGGCCGCTCTTTTCGCAGTCATAAACATAAATCCCTTATAAATCGCGAATCGTCAGATTTCACACTTTTTTCCAGTCTTAAATCAGATCAAGGTGTTTTTCCATTAGGGATTAGTCGAAACATTCAGGGCGAATTGGTATTAAAAGCGAATGGTGAAACAGTGGCCTCAGTTGCTGATCTGGCCAGTTTTTTACCCTTGCAATTAATAAACGCGGACTCTTTTCTATTATTGGAAGGTGGCCCGATTCAACGAAGGCAGTTTTTGGATTGGTTGGTGTTTCACGTGGAACCTCATTTTTTTCCTTTATGGAAGAACCAGCAAACTTGCCTGAAACACCGCAACAGCCTGCTTCGGCATGATAGAATGGATGAACAACAATTAAACGTTTGGGATTCAGAACTAATACTTCTAACAAACAAAATAGACCAATACCGCACCAAAGTGTTTGATCTGTTTCTGCATCAGTTTCAGTTGTTAATTGACGAATTTATCCAGCTGGATGGCTTGTCACTGAGTTACTTCCCGGGTTGGAATAAAGATAAGTCTTACGCTGAAGCATTGGCTGCCAGCAGGGAAAGGGACATTACTCACGGGATTACTCATTTGGGAAGCCATAGGGCAGATTTAAAGATTTCTCTTCAGGGCTTAATGGCCGCTGAGGTTTTGTCCAGGGGACAACAAAAACTTTTGGTTTGTGCCATGAAAGTAGCCCAAGGCTTGGTGTTTCAGGCTGTAACAGGTAGAAAAGCGATTTATTTGGTGGATGATCTACCCGCGGAGTTAGATGATAAGCACAGGGAAAAATTGGTGTTTTGGTTGGATCAAATGCAAACCCAAGTATTTATTACCGGAGTCAAAGAGTCAGACCTTCGACAACTCTGGTCTGGGGATAAAGATAAACAAATAAAAGTGTTCCACGTGGAACAGGGCAGGGTTCTGGAAATACAGAATCAGCTTGGCAATTAATGAAGCGAGATTAATGAAAGGTGGAGAAAACCATGACCGATGAACAAAACCCGTCAGACAACAAGCCAACAGAAGAAAAAGCTTATGATGCCTCCAGCATCAGTGTTCTCAAGGGATTGGATGCTGTTCGTAAACGTCCCGGCATGTACATTGGTGATACTGATGATGGATCAGGTTTACACCACATGGTGTTTGAAGTGGTGGACAATTCTATAGATGAGGCCTTGGCTGGCTACTGTACTGAAGTAAAAGTCATTATCCATCCGGACGAAACCATTTCGGTTACTGATAATGGCCGTGGCATTCCAACAGATATGCATGAAGAGGGCGTATCGGCAGCAGAGGTTATCATGACCGTGCTTCATGCTGGCGGTAAGTTTGATGATAATACCTATAAAGTTTCTGGTGGTTTGCATGGTGTTGGTGTTTCGGTAGTGAACGCTTTATCCGAAATGCTGAAGTTAACGATTCGTCGTAACGGCAAGATCCATGAGCAGATTTACCGTCATGGTGTTCCCGATGAGCCTTTGAAAGTCATAGGGGATACGGCAGGTACAGGAACGGAGATCCACTTCAAACCCTCAGCCCAGACCTTTACCAACATCGAATTTCATTATGAAATTCTCGCCAAACGCTTGCGCGAGCTGAGCTTTCTCAATTCCGGTGTGCGTATTGTGTTGAAGGATGAGCGCAGTGGCAAAGAAGAAGTCTTCCAATATGAAGGTGGATTGAAAGCTTTTGTTGACCATCTCAATAAAAACAAAACCACTATCAATAAGATGGTGCATTTTGTTTCCAATTCCCGTGAGGATGGGATTGGGGTTGAAGTGGCATTACAGTGGAACGATTCATTCCAGGAAAACCTGTTCTGTTACACCAACAATATTCCACAGCGTGATGGTGGCACACACCTGGCTGGCTTCCGTGCGGCACTGACGCGTGGTTTGAATACTTATATAGAGAAGGAAGGCATAGACAAAAAAGCCAAGGTTGCTACAACCGGTGATGACGCTCGAGAAGGTTTGACAGCCATCATTTCAGTAAAAGTGCCGGATCCCAAATTTTCCAGCCAAACCAAAGACAAACTGGTGTCATCCGAAGTGAAAACAGCGGTTGAACAAGAGATGGCTGAGCATTTCAATGCCTATCTGCTGGAAAACCCCAACGAAGCACGATCAATTGTGGGCAAAATGATTGATGCCGCGCGCGCGCGCGAAGCCGCTCGTAAAGCCCGTGAAATGACACGTCGAAAAGGCGCCTTGGACATTGCCGGCTTGCCGGGTAAATTAGCCGACTGTCAGGAAAAAGATCCAGCATTATCAGAGCTTTACCTGGTGGAGGGTGACTCTGCAGGCGGTTCAGCCAAGCAGGGTCGCGCCCGTAAAACACAAGCAATCCTGCCACTTAAAGGCAAGATCCTTAACGTGGAAAAAGCCCGGTTTGACAAGATGTTAGCCAGCGCGGAAGTGGGAACTTTGATTACAGCTTTGGGTTGTGGCATAGGCAAAGATGAGTACAATCCGGAAAAGCTTCGCTATCACAGCATCATCATCATGACCGATGCTGACGTCGATGGATCGCACATTCGTACGCTGTTATTAACTTTCTTCTTCCGTCAAATGCGTGAACTGATCGAACGTGGCCACATTTATATTGCGCAACCACCTTTATATAAGATCGCCAAAGGCAAACAGGAACAATACCTGAAAGACGAGTCAGCAATGACCGAGTTTCTGACCCAGGCTGCTCTGGAAGATGCGGCTTTGTACGTTAATCCCGATGCCCCTGCCATTTCCGGCGAGGCTTTGGAAAAACTGGTTCAGGAATACCGCAAAGTTATGGCGACTATTGAGAGGTTATCGCGTTTATATCCAGCAGAAGTGTTGGACAAGATGATTTATATGCCAGCTATTCGTGCAGAACATCTTGCAGACCAAGGCCATATGCAACAATGGATTGATCAACTTTTAGCCAGATTCTCTTTGGATAGTCGTGCGGGTAGCCAAAAATATGAAATCAAAGTAGTAGAAGACACAGAACGTCATATCTTTCTGCCACGTGTAGAAATTACAGCCCACGGCATAGCGACGGAATATCCTTTCCAACAGGATTTCTTTGCCTCGGGCGAATACGCGTCAATTGTTTCCCTGGGCGAAAAACTGGAAAACCTGATCGAAGAAGGCGCGTTTGTTCAACGTGGTGAGCGTAAGCAGAATATCACCAGCTTCACCCAAGCCCTGGAATGGTTGATGAAAGAATCACGCAAAGGCTACAACATCCAACGCTATAAAGGCTTGGGCGAAATGAACCCGGAACAACTTTGGGAAACGACCATGAACCCTGAAACCCGCCGTATGTTGCGAGTCTCTATTCAGGACGCCATAGGTGCAGACCAGATCTTCACTTGTCTGATGGGTGACGACGTGGAACCTCGACGAGACTTTATTGAAACCAACGCCTTGGCGGTTGCGAATTTGGATGTGTGAGTAACACCCATCCGCAACATGCCTTTAGAGGCGTCATGCTTGCTGCATCAGCATTATTGCTGTTTGCCGGTATGGACGCCTGTACCAAATATTTGACAACACATTATCCGGTTCCGGTGGTGGTTGCCATGCGTTATCTGGTACATCTGGCCTTGATGCTGGCAATTCTGGCACCAAGGCACTCACAAATTCTGGTTAAAACACAACGCAAAAATCTGGTGTTGATCCGTGGTGCATGCCTTGCGCTGCTTTCTTTATTTATGGCTACGGCACTGCAACGTATGCCAATAGCGGAAACAACCGCTATTTCTTTTTTGGCGCCTATGATGGTGGCTTTACTTGCCAGTCGGATTTTAAATGAGCGTATTGGTATTGTCGGCTGGTTGGCTGTGGTGATGGGCTTTGCCGGTATGTTATTAATCGTGCGTCCCGGCAGTGGACTGGACACTGTCGGTGTTGTGTTTGCGTTTTTGGCTGCGGCCACTGGTGCAGCTTATCAACTGTTATCGCGCCTTCTGGCCAGTACGGAAAAAGCGTCGGCCATGTTGTTTTATGCGGCACTCATTGGCTCAACGGTTTACGGGCTCGCTTTTCCTTTCTTTTGGGAAAATAAAATCCCATCTGCGTTGGACGTTGGACTATTTTTATTTATGGGTGCTGCCGGTGGGTTTGGCCATTATCTTTTTACACTTGCTTATCACCATGCACCGGCGTCTTTACTT
Source organism: uncultured Cellvibrio sp. (assembly GCA_946482345.1). Next base: position 4,219 of record CAMLRJ010000035.1, on the reverse strand, counting down.
GCACCTGTTACTTACTTGCAGTTGATTTGGGCCTTGTTACTTGGCTGGTTACTTTTCGACAATACGCCCGATACTACAAGCTTGTTGGGTATGGGTATTGTGGCGGCATCGGGCTTGATGATTGCGTTCAAGTCCAGAAGATGAACGCGCTTTACTTATCCGCTAGCCAATTCCCCACACTCTACCTAAAATAGCCAACCTCATAATAAGTTGACAGATTCAATGCACAACCAAATTCCCCTGGAACGTCCGTCCACACCTTTGCTCGATACCATTCAATCGCCGGCTGATTTACGTCGGTTGGATGAAAAGCAATTGCCGCAAGTAGCGGATGAACTGCGCGCATTTCTTCTCTATACGGTAGGGAAAACGGGCGGTCATTTTGGTGCCGGATTGGGCGTTGTTGAATTAACCGTCGCTTTACATTACGTCTACAACACACCGGAAGATCGTTTGGTGTGGGATGTGGGCCATCAAACTTATCCACATAAAATTCTCACCGAACGCCGCGAGTTAATGCACAGTATTCGTCAAGGCGGCGGACTTTCCGGATTTCCCAAACGCGAAGAAAGTGTCTATGACACTTTTGGTGTAGGTCATTCCAGTACATCAATCAGCGCTGCGCAGGGTATGGCCATAGGCGCAAAAATGGCAGGTATCGAACGCAAAGTTGCCGCGATTATTGGTGATGGCGCCATGACCGCAGGCATGGCATTTGAAGCACTGAATCACGCCGCACACACTGAAACCGACATGCTGGTTATTCTCAACGATAACAATATGTCGATCTCACCCAATGTTGGTGGCTTTTCAACCTATCTTTCAAAAATTTGGGCGAGCAAGTTTTATAACTCTTTGCGCGAAGGCAGCAAACATGTGCTGGCAAAAATTCCACCGGTAAAAGAATTTGCTCGTCGCACAGAAGAACATATCAAAGGTTTTTGGTCGCCCGGTACTTTGTTTGAGGAAATGGGTTTCAATTATGTCGGCCCGATCAATGGGCATGATCTGGATGATCTGGTGTTGTGTTTGCATAATTTGCGTGACATTAAAGGCCCCAAACTTTTGCATATCATCACGCAGAAAGGTAAAGGATTTGAACCTGCGGAAATCGATCCTGTCGGTTATCACGCATTGAATAAGTTTGAACCCAAAAATAAAAACGGCTCAACGAAAAATGATGTCATCAAAAAGAAAAAATTTCAGGATGTTTTCGGTGAATGGTTGTGTGATATGGCTGCACAGGATTCACGTCTGATTGGTATTACACCTGCTATGTGTGAAGGCTCCGGCATGGTGAATTTTGCGCAACAATTTCCGGATCGTTATTTCGATGTGGCGATTGCCGAGCAACACGCCGTCACACTGGCTGCGGGTATGGCTTGCGAAGGACAAAAACCTGTCGTCGCCATTTATTCCACATTTTTGCAACGTGCGTATGATCAATTAATTCACGATGTCGCGCTGCAAAATTTGGATGTCACCTTTGCAATTGATCGTGCGGGATTAGTCGGCGACGATGGCCCAACACACAACGGTACTTTCGATATCAGTTATTTGCGCTGCATTCCCAATATGATTATTGCAACACCCAGTGACGAAAATGAATGTCGGCAACTACTGTACACGGCTTATCAATATAAAGGCCCGGCGGCTGTTCGATATCCACGTGGAACGGGCGCAGGTGTTGAACCGGAAAAAACCATGACGGAATTGCCTTTGGGTAAAGCTGTTATCAAACGTTCTGGCGAAAAAATAGCGATTTTATGTTTCGGAACTTTATTAAACGAAGCTTGTATCGCGGCGGAACAATTAAATGCAACTCTGGTTGATATGCGTTTTGTAAAACCATTGGACACAGAATTAATTGATCAACTTCAAAGCTCTCATTCCCTACTGGTCACTATCGAGGAAAATGTAATTGCTGGCGGCGCCGGCAGCGCAGTTTCTGAATACCTGAGAAGCAAACACTCTTCAGTAAATTTATTGCAATTGGGTTTTGGCGATTATTTTGTTGAGCATCAAAATCAAAAAGTGCAATTAGCGGAACAGGGGTTAAATGCTGAGGGGATTGTGGCGACGACTCTGAAACGTTTGGCAAACGCTTAACAAATTTGCCTTTATTTCGGTTCATGGCTCCCCAGTTCGTTTTCGATCTGTTCAATACTCGGCAAGCTCGTTTGCAATTCGGCGGGCAGTGATTCGAGTAGTTTGTACTCAGCAATACCCATCGGCTGCGATTTGTCACTCAATGCATATTCAGCGACGATTTTATTTTTGCTTTTACACAGCAACAGGCCAATCGTCGGGCTGTCCTGTTCACTTTTGATCTGGCGATCCACAGCCGTGAGATAAAATCCAAGCTGGCCCAAATGTTCGGGTTTGAACTTGCCAGCCTTGAGTTCAATCACCACATAGCAGCGCAGTTTAAGATGATAAAACAGCAGGTCGATGAAAAATTCATCGCCGCCCACATCCAGCAACACCTGCCGCCCGACAAACGCAAAGCCAGCCCCAAGTTCCAGTAAAAATTCGGTGACGTGCTTAACCAGTGACTGCTCAACATCCCGCTCTTGCGCCTCGTCGGTTAGCCCCAAAAAATCAAAACGATAAGGATCTTTTAGTGATTCAAGCGCGAGATCGGACTGCGGTTTGGGCAGGCTAGTCTCAAAATTGGTAACCGCTGTGCCGCTGCGTTCGTGTAATCGGGTTTCGATTTGCATGATTAACACATTACGCGACCAGTTGTGTTCAATAGTCTTTGCTGCATACCACTGGCGTTCTGTATGAGTTTTCAACTTCGAGAGAAGCACCAGGTTATGCCCCCAAGGTAATTGTCCAACAGCCTGTTGGACAATTTCAGCATCTGGCCAGGCTTCAGCAAAAGCGCGCATATACATCAAGTTTGCGCGCGAAAACCCTTTCATTTCTGGAAATGTCGCACGTAAATCATGCGCCAACCGCTCAATAACCTTCGCGCCCCAACCTTGTTCTGCCTGCCGTGCCAGAATATCGCGTCCGATCTGCCAGTACAGCAACACCAACTCACGATTAACCGCCAGCGCCGCGCGCTGCTGGGCGTTGTGGATTCGAGTTTTTAGCTCCAGCAGCCAGTCGGTGTAGCCTGCGGGTGTGGAGGTTAGTGAGATGGATTGGTCGGTCATGGCTGCCCTCAAATCCGCATCAGTAAGTGAAGAAGGAAATAACACTGTTTAACAACCTCATGGTTAACCTCACTCGGCTCCAGTTGGCCATGAACCAGTTGGCATCGAACTTGATAAATAATTTCCAATAAGCCATTAAAAAGCGCTGACCTATCATCCGTAAGTTTTAGCGTATCGCTAATTTTGATCCCAGGTGAGCTCTTTTTAACTACTAAACTCCCGTAGTTTTTGGGATTTGGGGCAAGCAGGCAGTTAGTGAATGTAATCCCTGTGGCAGTATTATTTTCGTCCCAGAGCAATTGAGCACTATTCAAAGCGAATGATAGGGCTTCAATCACATTGATAAGTTCTGCATGATCTTTGGTGCCTTTCGAACTTAATAGTTTGCCAAAGCGAGTGTAGATTTTATTTCGAGTGCTGTGATCTTCACGCAGCTTATTGAGAAAATCACGATCCTTACGTGTAGTTATTTCTGAGTAGTGCGAGCGATACCAAGCATTAGTCGAAAGCCACAGCACAACCAATTGTGGGAAATAATCTACTTCAGCTTTATTGCGCCACTCCTTGTAAAAGTCTCCACTCATATTACCTCCTTCAAATAAGCCAGCGCAGCAGCTTCGCTGTCTTCAATTGAGATTTCTACTGCACGTTTGGCGGCTTCCAGTAGGTTATTTGCTTTATGTCTGCTCGCTGCAGCTTCTCGAACTGCCTGTTGAATAACAAGTTGTGTTTTTGAATCAATTAGCGGTATTGGAAGTGAGAGAAGATCAGCTTCAGAGATTGCTGGGTACATGGTTGCGCTGGTATGCAAATCCATAAGTTCACAAAACAGCGGCAAACGCAGATAAGTTAGCAATACCTCACTGCTGATTTTTTGCGGATTCAAAACAACAAAGCCGGAGGAGCAAACATTACCGTCTTGTTCTTCTGCGATTAGCGCCGATAGTCTGCGAATGGGGCGTACCGTTGAGGTGATGATATCGCCAGCGCGCACAAGTTGTGTTGCCCGGCTTGGGGCTTCTTTTTGGGGAAGTGTTTCAGCAATGGCTGTTCCA
>CAMLRJ010000034.1 GCA_946482345.1 uncultured Cellvibrio sp. | reverse complement strand
ACCCGCCTGTCACGCGGGTGGTCGCGGGTTCGAGCCCCGTCCGATCCGCCACATTGATGTTGTTGATTTTTCAACAACAATAAAAAAGCCCCGACAGGGGCTTTTTTATTGCTTGGATGTTGATGAATCACTATTTCCCATTTTTAATTTAAACGGAACCTTCCAGGTTGTATAAGTTCCTGCGCGCCATAGCCATTCCAACGGGCCATAGCGATAATATTTAAACCACCAAATTGCCAGGATAATTTGCGCCATCCAGAAAACAATTCCCAACAAAAAGCTGTTGACCTGACCAAGATAAGTCCAGGCATTTAATCCAAATCCATAAAAAATGGGAACGAAAATTAATGACTGGAATACATAAACTGTTAGTGTCATGCGACCTGGAGCAGCAAGGTATTTTAGAATTTTTTCAAGGCCAGAATGATATAAAAGCAGGAAAGCACAAACACTGAATAATGTCAGGCTTAGATTTTTATAAGCATTGAATACCCCATAAAATAATCCCTCGGTTTTTTGCGCGTGAGGCAACCCTGCCCAGATATTTTGACCAAAGTGCAACAACAAATAAATCACCGTGAATACAAATAACCCCCAACGAAATTGTGATTCATGTTTTTTGTAATTGGAAAACCAACCCTGACGTGCCAGCAAAAATCCTAACATACTTAATCCACAAATAGTCCAAAGCCGACCGCTTTCCCACATAAACAACCATTTGCTTGCATTACCTTGCCAGCTATTCACCTGAATCAATTCGGTAAAACTACCGGATGCATAAACATCATAAACATGAGGTTGATATAGAGTGAAAAAAGGTTTGGTGATTTCAATACTACTGTGATTCAAATAAGCAATTAAGGCCCAGGCAGGTAATTGAAACAGAAAAAACAAACTGACACATAAAATAATTTTGTTAGATGCAGACCAAAGAGGAATCAATAACACACCGCAAATAGCCAGTATTTGCAACACTTCACCACCATAAATTAACGCATGCAGATAACCGAGAATAAACAACAATAATAATCGCCACAAAAAACGCAGGCGAAAATCAACGCCTCGTTGAATTTGGTTATTCAAAATAATAAAAAAACTGATCCCAAAAAGAAAAGCAAATATAGCGAAGGCCTTGCCGCCAAAAATTGCAAACAGAGCCGTATTGATTGGATGCGGGTCAGCAACAGGCTTGTACCAATAAAGCTCGTAGTACTCAACCATGTGGATTAAAAATAATCCCATCAAGGCATAGCCACGCAAAGCATCAATGACATCAATTCGTTGACTATTCATTAAGTTTTACTACCTGAGATTATTAGTTTTCGGCACCAACCAGGCAACAAGAGGCAACCATATAGCAGAAGCACCAACAAAAACCGCAAATTCGTAATTAATATAAAACCCCGTAACGGCATACGCCAACAAAATTATAATCAACAACGCAAAGACAATAAGAAAACGCTGCGCGCATAATCTTGTATTGGGTTTTAAGTAAGACAGAAAAGTAATAATGGCGAATCTTGAAATACATGAGCCAATCAGGATGGTTGTTACAATACCAAATAAAAATGCCATCCCGAAAAATGCGGGGCCTTCACCACTAGCCATTACATCAATCTGTTGGAGCGACACAAAAAACATAACCGTCAGCAAAACATACAGAACCCCTGCCGCAATAAGCATATGCCGCCATACAGGTAAGATAGACGGAATAAAAGCAAACAGTAGAATTGTATATGTCAGGGTTTTATATATGCCCACTATGCACACCGATTTCAGATATTTTTCTCTAAACGAATATCAATTTCACGCTCAATAAAGTGCCACTCTTTTGTTGCTCGTAATTTTTTAAGCAACTCATTAAATAGTTCATTAATAATTAACTATTGACACCATAGTCGCTTGTTATGGAAGTTTACTGGGTGTTTTGTTCTTGTTATGTGCTTTTTCTACAAGCTCTGCTTTATGTTCAAGATCAAATTTAGCTTCATACAGATTTGTTAGAAGCGCCTCTAAAAGGTCAATTGATAAGCTGATATTATTCTTCTCTGTTGAGGTTAGTCTGTGCGCAGCATCATCACCGATGAACTTAATGCTTTTTAGACCTTCAATTATACTGTCAGGAACTTTTGACTCTGATTTTAATGCATCAATTTTTTTTGCCAACCCATAAGCTTTTTTATCATCGATGCCCTCTACAATACAAATACCTTCAAGTAAGGCTCTAATACCCATTGCTGAAACAATTCCAAGACCTTGCAAATGAGCTTTAATTATTTCGTTATATGTTTCATTAAGCTTTTTGTCTATATGTATAAAACGCTTTGGTGTTCTCTGTCCAAGATTTTTTCTTAAGGGGCTATATTCATGTGAATAAATTTCTTCCCCATTAATGTCATTCATTCCAGAACAGGTATATCTTTCTTCCAAGGTAGCTGTGTCACAGCCACGACAAATGAGAAACCTATATTTATAATATTCGTAATAAACCAACTGTGCATGACCGTAATCACTGTTAATGTCTTCGTATGCGCGATCATGAGTTGATTTGATCTCATGCTTAGTTTCATGATTACAAGTATTGCAAAATATTTTTGTTAATACTAACAATTCAATCTCTCCATCCATAACGTTGCTATTTGCATCCGCAACATTGCTTTGTTATAACACCCAACTAAATGTTTCTGATTTTACGATTTTGTTAATAATAAAATTATTATGCAATTTTATATTTTTAGGTCATAACCATGACCATAAAAAATACGCTTGATTAATACCTTTTTTGCTCTAGCGACATTCCATGTTCTTAGTTCGCGCGCACAAGCCTCACAATCTGGTTTTGCTCCTGCACTAAGCAGAAGGCTAATAGTGCCAACATGCGCTGGACCGCATGCGTAATACAGAGACCATTCATCGGCTGTTGCACCACATGAAAGTAACAATTCTACAATGCGTTCATTACCTTCCATTGAAAAAAATTGAAGAACTGTTTCGCCAGCATAGTTTTCGCATAACAATAAGCTTGGTTCAGCTTTAACCATTCCAGGAACTTTTTCTGGAAAATATAGAGCTGCATCAAAAAGTCGATCAAAGCCGTATTGTTTTTGTTCATGACCATCCATTAGTAAAGGGCTTTAGCTATTGCCCGAAGCTTGGTGAAACTATAACAGTTTAATACACAACACCGACTATATATCCCCACACAACATCATTTCAACTATTTGTTATTGCAAAAATAAAAACACTCTGTAAAAGCTGGATCCTCGCTTTCGCGAGGATGACGATGTGAATTACGAGGGTGACGACATGAATTGCGAAGATGACATGACGAATGTATGAAAAATTTCTATAGGAATGGCAGATTTTTTCTTCAGCGATTAATTATTTTTTGCCGTGAAAGGTAATCTATCCACTATGCCATCCAGAGATGAGCCGATGGATTTCAAGCTGCGCACTATGGCTTCCATAGCAGCAAATTGTGCTTGTAATCTGGCTCTATAGGCTTCTGTTCGGCGGTCGAGAACTTTTTCGTCGTCTTTTACTTTTTCCAAATCTTTATTGATATTGGTTTCGCGATTTTTTATCAAACCGGAAGATTTGGTGTAGTTATCTAACAGCTGACTAAACGAAGTGGCAAAACCTTTTGAAAATGTAATATTACCCGTAGTCGCACCGGGGCTGATGTGCATACTCAAACCTTCGGCTTTGCTGCCAATCGCGGGAAGTAACACATTGCCGTAACCAAATGCTGCAACACCATCGACTGTACCAACGACATCAACACCGGATGTACCGGTTGCGACAGACAAGCCAAGCTCATCCATATCAGCGCCCACCTGGGTGATATCGACTCCACTGCCGCTACCAAAATCATTGGATGTAAATTCAAAACGGTTATCCACTGCATTATACGATACAGCGACACTGGCACCGGCCGCTTTCAAATTAGTATCTGCGTTGATAAAACTTTGTAAATCCGCTGCCATTTCAGTCGCTGAATTATAAGTTTTAATCGGTGTTAAAAACGTCGCACTTTCAACGCCATTAACCTTGATTTTGAAGGTGTAATCTTTACCGGTGGTATCCAATGGAAATGTTGTTCCAACATCCAAAGCGCCACCATTTAAAAAACCCTTGGCAGCATTGGTGGTGATATTGACGGCGTAAGTACCCGGTGTAGAACTTGCGCTATGGGCTCTTACTGAAATTTGTGCATTGTCAGATGATTTTTTTGGCACAAAAAAATCGCGGACAGCATCAAAGTTATTTTTCAAAGTATTAGCAAAATCCGTTGGTTTTCCATCTTCAACAATTTGTAAACTGCCATCCAATTGCGTGCGAATACCCATGGAGCCTAGAGTATTAAAACTGCCGGACAAGCCTGCAACAGGTGCCCCCAACATAGCACGAACAGAATTCATTAAACTTTTTGACAAAGGATCCTGACGCAGGCTGCCGAATTGTTTTTTCTCTTCGTCAAAACCAACCAACTTTTTGGTGTCGGTTAAAAAAGTATTATAAGCGGCAACAAAATCGCGAATCGCTGTTTCGGCACCGGCTCTGTCATGCGTAATATTGATGCTGACCGTTTCGGTATTGGAAAAATTAAATAAATCGAACTCCAAACCATCAATAACATCTGTAATGTGATTGGATGAACGTGTGAGCAGTAGTCCATTTACACGAAGTTGTGCGTCAACCCCCTGCTGTTCCTGAGTTAAAACACGTGATGAATTATTAAAATTAAAACTCGCCAACCCCAAAGCTCCAGGCGTTTCAGTTGCCGTAATTTCAATTTCACTTTTTGCACCTGAAGGTGCCGTTACCAATAATTTATAAGCGCCAGCTTCACCCACAATACTGGCTTGTACTCCCAGATTGGCGGCATTAATCGCATCTTTTAAACCAGTTAAAGAATTGTTGCTGTCATCAATCGTAATAGTGCCGCCAGTTTTGGTGGAATCAACTGTGAATGCAGTCGGTGGTTCATTCCACTCGCCAAAACGAATGGTTAAAGTTCCTTTACCAATTGCGGTATCCACAGAAGAAAAATTACCGGAGCTCAGCGACTGTGATTGCGCAATTGCTTCTACTTTTAATTTGTAATCACCTGTTGCCGCCTTTGCTTCCAACTTGGTAATACCCAAAATGGAAGTATCAGGAATTGAAACACTTTTTGCGTTAAAGGTATCGGGATTGTTCAGAGTTTTAGCGGCAGTATCCAACTTGGCAATTGCAGAGCGCATCAAACCGTAATCAGAAATTTGTGTTTCAAGGGTTGTTTTGCGAGTGGTTAAACGCGCAGCTTGTGCGGCTTTGCTGACGTCTGCCAACTGGGTAACCAAGGCTGCGCTGTCAATACCTGAACCGCTACTGAGTTTGCTGACGATGCTCGAACCGGCACTGGATGTTGTGCTGGTTGTCGTCGATTTAACTGAATCCACCATAATAACCTCCGGCAAGGACTGACCCTGACCATGGAAAAAGACACTTTTCTGGTATCTATAGCGGCAAGTTGTTGCCGTTCTTTAGACAAATTTTGCGCTTTTTAGACCTTTCCATACATAGAGCATAGCCTGTGCCAGAAACCTGGCCAGTCATTTATGAAACCCTAATATAAGTGGAATAGCCGGGATTATTAATATCGCCAAAAGCAATATTTACTCATAACGCAGTGCATCAGCTGGTTGAATTCGACTTGCTCTCCATGCCGGATAAATAACAACGACAAAACTGATAGCGAGTGCGGTGAAAACAACTTGCATGACGTTCATCCATTGCAAGTCGGAAGGTAGATAGGAAACGGGGTAAACATCGGATTTTAAAAACTGGATACCAAAACATTTTTCAATCCATTCGACCAATGGCGTAACCACCAGTGATAATCCAACACCAATAATTGACCCCAAGGTTGTGCCGACCACACCAATCAAGCCGCCATGCAAAACAAATATCGACATAATTTCTTTTGTACTGGCGCCCATGGTGCGCAGAATTGCGATGTCGCCCTGTTTATCAACCACTACCATAATTAGGGTGGATACCAAATTAAATGCAGCGATGGCAATTATCAAAAACAATAAGATGCCAATCATATTTTTGGACATTTGAATTGCTTCATACAATGCGCCATGCGTTCTCATCCAACTGAAACCGTAATAACCCGTTGGCAATTGATCCACGACTTGATGAAGAATGGCTTGCGCTTGAAATAAATCGTCAAGTTTTAAGCGAATACCTGTGATATTGCCTGGATGCAAAGAAATTGCCGATGCCTGATTGATTTCCATTAGTGCCAGATTATTATCCAGTTCACTTTGACTATTTAAAATTGCACACACCGTCATAATTTTAACGCGCGGTGAAAACTCATCGCCTTGCAAATTATTAGTCGCAGGAATAATAAGGGTAACTTTGTCATTTACCTGTAAATTTAATTTATTAGCTATGCCCTGCCCCAAAATAATCTGATTCTCCTGATTGGCTAATTTCTCCATGGCTTCTTTGGAAATTTTATCAGGCAAACTCGAGGTGCGACTTTCCAGTTTTGGATCGATACCAAATAATAAGACCGGCGCTACTGATTTTTTTCGACTGACCAAGCCTTCCAGTTGCACAAAGGGAGAAGTAGCCAACACATGCGAATTGGATTCAATTTTGTCACTGATATCGCGCGGATTTTCTATGCCGCCTTGATGGTAAATACTGGCATGCGGCATTATCGACAAAATGTTATTGCGCAATTCCCTGTCAAATCCATTCATGATTGACATCACCAGAATTAATAGCGCAACACTCACCACCAAACCTATGATGGATAATCGCGAAATAAAAGAAACCAGACGGCTGTGTTTGCGTGACAAACCATAACGAACACCTAACAACCATACATAAGATGAAAAAATCTTCATCTTAATGAATTCCTTCTGCTTCAGTGTTAAGCGTTAAATCCGTTTGAATTTGACCTTTTGATAAACGCAGGATTCGATCCATACGTGCAGCCAAACGCGGATCGTGGGTGACCACTACAAAACTGGTACCTATATTGCGATTTAATTCCAGCATTAATGCATGAATGGATTCAGCGGATTCAATATCCAAATTGCCTGTTGGTTCGTCCATCAACACACATAAAGGATTGGTAGCCAATGCTCGCGCAATAGCCACACGCTGACGCTCACCGCCCGATAATTCCGAAGGCTTGTGTTCTATTCTTGCAGCCAAACCTACTTTTTCCAGTAAATCTTTTGCGATTTTTTTAGCTTCTGCAACCGGTTTTTTACCAATCAACAAAGGCATGGCCACATTTTCCAAGGCCGTAAATTCAGGTAGCAAATGATGAAATTGATAAACAAATCCCAAATGTTGATTACGTAGCAAACCGCGCTGATCAGGGCTTAATTGCGCAAGATTTTTTCCTGCGACAATCACTTCACCGGAATCTGGTATATCCAGACCACCCAAAATATTTAATAGCGTTGATTTTCCGGAACCCGATGCACCCACAATCGCAACACGTTCACCCGCCGCAATGGATAAATTAATTTCACGCAAGACTTCTACAGCTAATTCACCCTGGCGATAGGATTTTTTAACATGACGACATTCCAGCACTGAAGATTGATTCATAAAAATTTCCTATTCATAACGCAAAGCTTCAGCGGGTTGGATTTGCGCAGCACTGTAAGCCGGATACAGTGTTGCCAAAAAACTCAATACAAATGCAACTGAACACACCAGTGCAAGATCCTGCCAGAGCAATACAGAAGGTAACTGTGCAATATAAAAAATATCCGGATCAAAAAATTGCCAACCCAACATATTTTCAATAAATGACATGATGTCGCTCAAACCAAATGCAATTAAACTGCCCAACCCTGCTCCCAGAACAATGCCTGAAAACCCGACGGCCGTGCCCTGCACAATAAAAATCATCATGACTTGTCGCGCAGACATTCCCAGAGTTCGTAGAACTGCTATATCAGAACGTTTATCCGCAACCATGAGTACCAAACTGGATACAATATTAAATGCAGCCACCGCGACAATAATCATCAACAAGGCAGTGACTACAATTTTTTCCATTTTCACTGCACTGAATAAACTGCCCTGGGTTTGGCTCCAATCTTTAATTTGGTATTCACCACCGAGATGCTTCTGAATCCTCGTCAAAGTTTGCGCGGACGAAAACATATCTTCTGTTTTTATTTTTAAACCTTGCGGGCGGGTTTTACGTAAAAATTTTTGTGCATCATCAATATGAATCAATGCAAGATTGGCATCTATTTGTGCGCCTGCTTCAAAAATACCCACCAGAGTAAAAGCGCGTGAACGTGTGAATATTCCCAGCGGGGTGATATTAATATCAGAAGAGGTCAACACCACTTTATCGCCTGTGGTGAGCATCAATCGACTCGCCAGAATTTTGCCGAGCACTATGCCGTATTCACCGGGCTGTAAATGATCCAGGCTGCCGGTGATCATTCTGTCCTGAATAATCGACACACCGGATTCTTCGGAAGGCAATATTCCCTGTAACTCAACACCGTCCATAGCACCATCAAAACTCACCATCACCTGGGATTGAATGTAAGGCGTCACCCCCAACACATCTTTTTGCTGGCTGACTTCAGCCGCAAGGGATCGCCAATTTTCAACACCCCCCTGCTGTTCGATAAAACCGTGAGGGATCACACTGAGAATCCGATTTTTCATTTCCCTTTCCAGACCGTTCATCACCGACAAAACGATGATCAACGCCATAACGCCCAGCGTCATACCCAGCAGCGAAAAGGCACTGATAAAGGAGATAAATTGATTGCGACGTTTGGCTCTCGTGTAACGCAAGCCGATAAATAAAGGGACAATTCTTGGCATGACGCGCATTAAACCCGTTTAATCGATCAGGAACAAGCAGTTCGGCACACATGTGCTAGAGTTAAGGCAGCCCTGCCTTTGGAAATTCAACCTATGAGTGAGCGCCGCAGTTACTTTCGAATTGATGAAACCATTGCAATTGAATTCAAAAAAGTGGATGAGGTTACCGCCAATACTGCCGTCCCCGAATTGCAGTTTCCCAAAACAGCATCACTGCAGCTTTTTAATGAATTACGCAAAATTGATCAGGACAATTCCCATTTATTTCACCAAATTAAAGATGGCAATCGCGCATTGGGCGAATACTTGCACAATCTGAATCGCAAAATCGATATGATCAGCCAACAGCTAATGGCTGATTTCAAACCGCTGCCCCCATCCAAAACGATTAAACAAGTTAACCTGAGTGAAGGTGGAATTGCTTTTGGCTCATCCGATGCTGTAGCCAATGACGATTATATTGTGATTCGCATGGTATTTTTACCCAGCAATGCAGGCCTGGTGATTTTTGCAAAAATTATCCGTGCCGAACAAACACCTAAAGGCGAATATCAACTCGCAGCCAAATTTCATCGCATTAATGACGCCCAACAACAACTCATCGGCCAACACATAATGCGCACGCAAATGGCGGAAAAAAGAAAGAAAAAAGAACAGTTGATTTAGCCTTTACTTCAAAAAAATTGACCTATGCCTTTCGCAATTAAAAATTAAAATATCTTTTTTTATTTCAAAAATCGCGTATTAAATCGCACATGAATTATCTTCTATCAATGATTCATGTGACTATATATCGGCGTCATATCGGTATCAATATTTACATCAATATCAGTGAGTGTTATAAAACGCGAAACTCACAATCATAGAAATATTATTATGCCAACAGGAAATGATGCATCAACAATAACTGTCGCAACATCCAATTGTTCTTTCTGTGCAGTTGCTGGAATAGCTGGGAAATCCGCTAATGAAGTAATGGGAATGGTATACAGGCAAATGGGTAAACCACTTCCAAATGGTGAATCTGATGACAGCTCAACCGGCTTTGCCGAATACTACAATTACTTTCATCCCCAACAAAAAGAAAAAATACCCAATAAAAAAATACTCAAATACCAAATTGAAGGCATTCGTCTTTTTCTATTACATAGGGGTTACCACACTACAAAAATTGGCGCACCTGACAAACTAATGACAATTCCAGAAGCTGAAACTTATGTTAATCAATCGATGGAAGGCACTATTTTTTTAGTGCTGTCAGGAGATGAAGATGTTAAAGGCCAAGGATTAACCAGCCTGGTTCATTGGACTGCGGGACAAGTTCAGGGTGGTAAAGGTGTTTACTATGATTATCAAACAAAAATTCTGGATAAAAATGTACGCACATCAATTAAAAGGCGGGCAGGAAGAAGAGCCACTATTGGCTTCGATGACACCAATCAATCCGATCACATTATTGCCCCTCTTGGCCAGGAATACGACGCAAAAGATGGCAGAGCATTATTGATAAAAATAAAATAAAAGATTGGCTCGATAAAAGTTTATTGAAACCATTACAGAATTCATTTTGGTTTAATTTCACATGTGCATGTCTGCGAATAATCACATGGATGTGATGCAGCAATCCCTCTTACATTACCAACAAATAATTTTATTAATAAAAATAAAATTACAAATAAAATTTATTACAGCTATCTTATTGTTATACAAGACATTTTTTATTCACTCTCATTTCGCTAATTAAAAAATCCCAACTGCATGTTTTTTGCGCCAACTTGTTGCATTCGGTAACAGGTCGTAAAGTTTTTACAAACTCGCTTGCAACAACTGTTGTAGTCAAAATAAACATATGGTACTTATGTTCAATAAGACCAATTGTAACCCCCATTTCATAATAACGATTGGCTTAACAACAACTCACAACACAACGACCTTTCATCTTGCCAGCAAGGTGATTCCGCATGCACAGCCATAGCTCAGGGGGCAGTGTTTTCGTCAAGCGTTACCCATAAAAATCCTGAGCACAATTAATACAACTAAGGTGAGCTCCATGAGTAGAAAAGTCCGTTTCAATAAAAAAATCCTGGCCACTGTTATAGCCTCTTCTGCCCTTACCGGCATGAGCGGTTTTGCCTTCGCACAAGATGAAACCGTTGAAGAAGTAATGGTGACAGGGATTCGCGCGTCTATGGAACGTGCGATGGATATAAAACGCGAGTCTGCTGGTGTAGTCGATGCAATCAGCGCAGAAGACATGGGTAAATTCCCCGACACCAACCTCGCCGAATCATTACAACGTATTACGGGCGTATCGATTGATCGCACCAATGGTGAAGGTGCTCGTATTACCGTTCGAGGATTTGGCCCTGATTACAACATGGTGACACTGAACGGAAGAACACTTCCAACGGGTGGCGCCTATGGTGGTAACTCAGGTGCTGACGCCTCAACACGCGGTGGCAATTCCAGAGCCTTTGATTTCGCGAATCTTGCATCTGAATCAGTTTCTGCAGTGGAAGTTTACAAAACAGGAAAGGCAAACATCACTACAGGTGGGATTGGTGCATCTGTCAATATCAAGACTTCACGCCCCCTGGACAACGCAGGTTTTAGAGCAACTGTTGGTGGCAAAGCAGTAATGGATACCACCAACCGTACCGGTGACGATCTAACTCCGGAGCTTTCCGGTTTGGTTAGCTGGTCTGATGACTCAGAAATGTTTGGTGTCTCATTAAGTGCCAGTTATCAAGAGCGTGATTCAGGGTACACAGGTGCCACAGTTAACGATTGGGTGATTGGCAAATGGGGAGTCGATGAGTTGTACGAGCGATCTGCATCAGACCCTATCATTCAAAACGACCCGGAAGCAGGTCAACTTTACTCTCGCCCAAAAGACGTTCGCTATGCATTTTCAGATCAAGAACGTGATCGCACAAATGCACAACTGACTTTCCAATTCAGACCTATTGATAATCTAACCACTACTTTGGACTATACACTGGCTCAAAAAAATCAAACCGAACACCGTGGCGAAGTGACTACCTGGGTGCAAAACGGTCAAAACTTAACATCCGTTATCTTTGACGATTCTGCTATTGCGACCCCAAAGACTATTGTCGAGAGCTATTCACCGGGCGTAAAAGATATTGGTTTTTCACAACAATATCGTGCACAGGAAGACACCTTGGACTCCATTGGTTTAAATGTTGACTGGGCTGTTAACGATGAGTTGACCTTGTTGGTCGATTTACATGATTCAACTTTAGAGAGTTTACCTAAAGGGCCGGGGCACTCCGGTGAATTGGATGTGGGTATTGGCGCCCCCATAAAAACAGGTGCGACCTGGGAGTTTAGCGGTGCAACTATACCCAACTGGACCAATAGCATAGATGACAGCATAACGAGTAACGGCAACGGTGTGTTAGATGAAGGTGATCTGAGTTCATCAGTAATGCGCGTGTGGTCAGCAGAACAAACATCTGATGTCACTCAAGCCAAAGTAGATGCTCAATGGAAATTCGATGAAGGTCGTTTTGATTTTGGTATTGAGCGTCGTGAGATGTCTGCCAATACTATCAATTACAACGGAAACAATGCTCAAGTATTAGGTGGTTGGGGCGCTTCTGCACCGGGTGAATTCCCGGCTGGGTCGTTTAAACCTTTTAACTTGCCCGGAGAGTTTGAGGATTACAACACAGGAAACTCACCTGCTATCGGATTCCGTGGTGACGCACGCGAATTAGCCAGATTTCTTGTGAATGAATACAGCGCCCAAAATGCTTATATTGGTGTAGAAAATACAGAAGCTGCAGAGGTTCGCAACAGCAAAAGCAGTGACACCATAGAGGAAGATACTGATGCTATTTATTTCCAGTTATCGACAACCGGACAACTGGGTGGATTCGATGTTGATGTGTTAACAGGTGTTCGCTACGAAACTACCGATCAAACATCTTCATCAGATACGCCTTTACTCTCCTATTTTATTTGGTCATCAGACAACGACTTTTTCCAGGTCCTTCCAAGTGGCGATGAAAAAGCAGTATTTAAGAATAGTTATGACGCATTGCTTCCAAGTCTGGATGTTTCAGTGAAGTTGACTGACGATATTGTGAGCCGATTTTCCTTCAGCAAAACACTTGCCAGACCCGCGCTGGGACTCCTGAGCGCCAGTGTAAGTGGATACAGTATCGATAGCTCAACCCTGCTTTCAGCCAAGCCAGGGGCAAACATAAATAACCCAAATCTTAAACCTTTGGAATCGACAAACTTTGATATGTCAATCGAATGGTATTTCGATGAAGCAAGTTATGTTTCGGCGGGCATATTCGAAAAACGAGTGGTCAATTTTACCGGTACTGAAGAGATCGAACGAACCATTGGCGATATTCGTGACCAAACAGCTGGCCCCAGGGCACAAGCAGCTTACAACGCACTGGTGGATCTGGGTTATGAAGTGGATGTGGGAAGACTCTATACCATGATGGCGATTCTTCGTGATCCGGTTCAATTCCCGAACGGTGCCGCTGACTTCGATGACACTTTGGCACAACAAGATTTATTGGGTGAAGATTGTACGCAAGCTGGCTGCGATTTTGTTCCCAATTCGGATGACCCGTTAATGATGTTTACCGTAGATAGTCCTGTAAACAACCGCGAAGCAAAAATTTATGGTGCCGAGTTTGCTGGCCAACATTTCTTCGGTGAAACCGGGTTTGGCATTATGGCCAACTACACAGTAGTGAGAGGTGATGTGAAGTTCAATAACCTGAATCCTGATGCTAATCAATTCGCATTGCTGGGTTTAAGCGACACCGCCAACTTTGTACTGATGTACGATAACTATGGCGTGGAAGCTCGACTTGCTTACAACTGGCGTGATGAGTTCTTGAATAGAACGGGCTGGGGGTCAGGTAACCCAGGTTATATTGAAGAACACGAACAAATTGACATGAATGTGACTTACCATTTAACAGATAATTTGGATGTATCTCTTGAAGGTATCAACATTACCGGAGAAGATCGTCGTGAACATGCTCGTAACAAGAAC
>CAMLRJ010000033.1 GCA_946482345.1 uncultured Cellvibrio sp. | reverse complement strand
ACGCCAATCAAATTTTACTTGCGATTATTGCCCTATCAACATCGGCAATATTCTTTATCGCCCCCATTCCACAAGATCTGCACTATCACAATTTTGCAGACCAACGAACTCTCTGCAGTGTAAATCATTTTTGGAATGTGTTATCCAATCTGCCATTTTTATTGGTTGGTATTTATGGGCTTTGGCGATTTAAAAAAATTGAAATCGATCATATTAAGTCTGCTTATTGGTGTTTTTGTGTAGGTGTGATTCTGGTGTGTTTTGGTTCGGGTTATTATCATTTTAATCCCAACAATCACACGCTGGTTTGGGACAGATTGCCCATGACGATTGCTTTTATGGCGTTGTTCTCTTTGTTGTTGCATGAGCGTGTATTGTCAAATCCTAAAACCTTCACTTTGATTCCGTTGTTGATCATAGGTGCTGCATCGGTTTTTTATTGGGATTGGACAGAAACTCGCGGCCAGGGTGATTTACGATTTTATGCATTGGTGCAATTTTTACCGATCATATTGATTCCTTTCATTTTGTGGTTATATCCCAAACGATATTTTTGCGGCAATTATTTATTGTGGGCATTTGCTTTTTATTTCTTGGCAAAATTATTGGAACATTTCGATGCAAGTATTTATCAATCGCTTGGGCAGATGAGTGGCCATAGTTTGAAGCATGTGTCAGCAGCTATTGCTGTGCTATTGATTCTTCACGCAATTCCTGCGGCCAAAATAAAAAATGCAGACAATTAATTTTCGTTATTTTCCTTTGGCACCAAATGATCTGGTGTTGGATCTCGGGTGCGGCGAAGGTCGGCATTGCATCAATGCTTATTTGCAGGAAAATGTGATCGCAATTGGTGTTGATTTGAGTTTTCGTGACTTGCAAACGACCAAAAATAAATTTGAACCTTTTGCTGCATTGGGACAGGGTAAATTTTATCTGCAACAAGTCAATGGCGCACAATTACCTTTTGCAGATTCGAGTATCGATAAAATTATTTGCAGTGAGGTGTTGGAGCACATCGACAATTATTCCGCATTTCTGCAAGAGATTGATCGTGTATTAAAGCCTGAGGGTTTGCTGGCCATTTCAGTTCCGCGATATTGGCCGGAAAAAATTTGTTGGTGGTTGAGCGACGCCTATCATCAAGTGGAAGGCGGGCATATTCGTATTTTCAAGGCGAAACAACTTAAAGACGAGATTGGTCAACGCGGATTTGTTTGTTATAAACAGCACTGGGCACACGCTTTACACGTTCCTTATTGGTGGTTGAAATGTTTATTCTGGCAATCGCAGGACAATTCGCGTTTAATAAAACTCTATCATCGCTTGTTGGTATGGGATTTAATGCAAAAGCCCTGGCTGACGAGAATGCTGGAAAAATGTTTAAATCCGTTAATGGGGAAAAGTGTGGTGATGTATTTTAAGAAAGGTTCCCCACTTTGAAAAAGGGGGGTAGGGGGATTTAAAATCTTCAGAAAGTTTGACCATTTTAAATCCCTCCCCCGCCTCCCTTTTTCAAAGTGAGGAGCCATCATCTCTTCCTTTGGAAGAGATGTTTAGAGATGGGTAATATTAATTAAACAAACAAAATCCAATGCAAAATCTACTTTTAACCAAAAATATATTTCCCGAATCACTACTACGCCCAACAGTGAATTACATTGTGCGCACGCAATTGCCGGATGGTTCAATCCCATGGTTCGCTATGGGCAAAGTTGATCCCTGGGATCATATTGAAGCGGCCATGGGTTTGACAATTGGCGGTGAATTGGCCGCGGCAAAAAAAGCGTATCAATGGCTGGCGGACTATCAATTGGACGACGGCAGTTGGTGGGCAAATTATATTGCAGGCGAAGCGGTTGATAAAAATCATCGTGAAACCAATTTTATTGCGTATGTGGCTACTGGCGTCTGGCATTATTTTTTAGTCACGGGTGATCAGAATTTTCTTGCGGATTATTTTCCAGTCGTACAAAAAGCCATTGATTTTGTATTGCGTTATCAATCACCAACCGGTGAAATTTATTGGGCAGTGGATGTTCACAATCAACCGCAACGCGATGCCTTGATTACAGCATCCAGTTCTATTTATAAAAGTCTTGAGTGTGCGATTTTAATTGCGGAAGCATTGGGTATTGATGCGACGCTATGGCGAAAATCGTATTCGTTGTTAGGCAATGCGTTAACACATCATCCGGAATATTTTGATCGAACCTGGGAACCCAAAACCCGTTTTTCCATGGATTGGTTTTATCCGATTTTAACGGGTGTTGTGCAAGGTAAAGCCGCGCAACATCGCATAGAAAACAAATGGCATACATTTGTAGAAAATAATATCGGTTGTCGTTGCGTGAGTGATGAACCCTGGGTGACTGTAGCGGAGTCATGTGAATTAACTCTGGCGTTATTGGCGGCGGGTGAACACGCCAAAGCTGTTAATTTATTCAGCTGGTTATTTCAGTTTTTGGATGATGATGGCGGTTATTGGACGGGATTTAATTTTCGCGATCAGGTGATTTGGCCCAAAGAAAAAACCACTTGGACTTGCGGTGCAATTTTGTTGGCAGCCGATGCATTGACACAACATACGGGTGCTGCGAATTTGTTTTTGAGTTCTGAATTAAAGAATGACCCCGCCCTAACCCAAGACCCCCTCCTAACCTCCCCCTTTCCAGGGGGAGGAACTGATCCCCTCCCCTGGCAAGGGGAGGGCTAGGGTGGGGTCTTATGCAATCAAAAAATAATTTACTGGTAACCATTATTTATGCGCATTCCCAGAATTTATATTGATCAGGATTTGGCAATAACAGAATCTATATTGCTCAACGAAAACGCATCCCACTATTTATCCAAAGTGTTACGCATGCAGGAAGGGCGCGAGCTAATTGTGTTTAATGGTCGGGGTGGTGAATATTCTGCGCAGATAAAAGAAATCGGCAAAAAACAAATTATCATTCAAACCCATCAATTTTTTGCAGATAATCGTCAGTCACCATTGGATTTACATTTGGCAATTGGTATTTCACGCGGTGAGCGTATGGATTGGGTGTTGCAAAAAGCAACGGAGTTGGGGGTAACGCGAATTATTCCATTAACCACCGAACGCACCGAAGTGAAAATTAAAAGTGATAAGCAAGATAAAAAAATGCAGCATTGGCAGCAAATTATTATCAGTGCTTGCGAACAATGCCAACGGAATTTATTGCCTGAATTGCAAGAGCCACAATCAATCGATGATTGGTTAAAAACAGTGACGACGGATTGCCGCTTCGTTTTACATCATCGCCATCAGCAAAGCCTTGCGAATATTAAAAAACCACAAAGCGTGACCCTGTTGATTGGCCCCGAAGGTGGATTGAGCGAAGCAGAAATCACACTTGCTGAAAATGAACATTTCCAGTCATTGCGATTGGGGCCAAGAGTTTTACGTACAGAAACGGCGCCTCTTGCGGCTATCAGTCTTGTGCAATATATCTGGGGAGATTTGGGTTAGCTGCCTATTGCCCAGAACAAATTTTCATCAATTCCATATCCCTGACATGCTGACATGGGTATAATGCGCCGCTTTTTGTAGCCCAGCCTTTCAGATCCCACAGAGAATTACCAAGTGACCAATCCTTCATCTATCGAAAAATTACGCAATATTGCGATTATTGCCCACGTTGACCATGGCAAAACTTCTATGGTTGACCAGCTGTTACGTCAATCCGGTACTCTGGATCGCCGCGATGACACAGGCGACCTGATCATGGACAGCAACGACCAGGAACGTGAGCGCGGCATTACCATCCTCGCTAAAAACACCGCCATCAAATGGAATGACTACCGCATTAATATCGTCGATACCCCCGGCCACGCCGACTTCGGTGGTGAAGTAGAGCGCGTGTTATCGATGGTGGATTCTGTGTTATTGATTGTTGATGCGGTCGGTGGGCCTATGCCACAAACCCGTTTTGTGACCTCCAAAGCTTTCGAACAAGGTTTGAACCCTATTGTGGTGATCAACAAAATCGACCGCCCGGGTGCTCGCCCTGAGTGGGTCATTGATCAAGTGTTTGATTTGTTCGACCGTTTGGGCGCGACAGAAGAGCAACTGGATTTCCCGATTGTTTACGCATCAGCACTGAACGGTGTTGCCGGTTTGGATATGAATAATATTGCGGAAGATATGACACCGCTTTTCCAAACCATTGTTGATAAAGTTAAGCCTCCCAAAGTAGATACTGATGGCGCTTTCCAAATGCAAATTTCTGCATTGGATTACAACAGCTATGTAGGTGTTATCGGTATTGGCCGTATCACTCGCGGTACTTTGTCACCCAACCAGCAAATTGTGGTAATCACGCCCACAGGTGAAACTCGCAAAGCCAAAGTCTTGCAAGTTATGGGGTATCACGGTTTGCAACGTATCGAAACGGATAAAGCTTATGCGGGCGATATTGTGTGTATCACCGGTGTTGATAAGTTAGGTATTTCCGACACGCTTTGTCATCCCGAAAAAGTTGAAGCCTTGCCTCCATTATCAATCGACGAACCAACCGTGAGCATGACCTTCCAGGTAAACGACTCACCTTTCGCCGGTAAAGAAGGTAAATACGTTACCAGCCGCAATATCAAAGATCGTTTGGATCAGGAATTAATTCACAACGTAGCACTGCGTGTTGAACAGGGTGATTCGCCGGATAAATTTAAAGTGTCCGGTCGCGGTGAATTGCATTTGTCGGTATTGATCGAAAATATGCGTCGCGAAGGTTATGAGTTGGGTGTGTCTCGCCCTGAAGTAATTCAGAAAATTGTTGATGGCGAAATTCACGAGCCCTATGAACAAGTAGTGATTGATGTTGAAGAACAGCATCAAGGAAAAGTAATGGAAGAGTTGGGTTTGCGTAAAGGCGAACTCACCAATATGGAACCCGATGGCAAAGGTCGCATCAAGTTGGAGTTTATTGTTCCATCGCGCGGCTTGATTGGTTTCCGCGGTAACTTCCTCACCATGACGTCCGGCTCTGGCATCATGACCAGTATTTTTGATCACTATGGTCCAGTGAAACAAGGTGAAGTCGCCAAGCGTCAAAACGGCGTGTTGGTTTCAATGGTAAAAGGTAAGACGCTTGCTTACGCATTAAATATGTTGCAGGAGCGCGGTCGTTTATTTTTGGGCCCACAAGCCGAAATTTACGAAGGTCAAATTGTCGGTTTGCATTCACGCGACAATGATCTGGTCGTGAACCCAACCAAAGCCAAACAGCTCACCAACATCCGTGCATCCGGTACTGATGAAGCGGTAGTCTTAACACCACCAATCAAACACACACTGGAACAAGCGCTGGAATTTATTGAAGACGATGAGTTGGTAGAAGTGACGCCGCTGAGCATTCGTTTGCGTAAGAAATTGTTGACAGAAAACGAGCGCAAGCGCGACAAGAAGGCTTAATAAACACCCTCTCCCCAACCCTCTCCCATCAAGGGAGAGGGAGCAGATCTCCGCATGAACAATATTTTCTTTTTACTGACTATTTTTGAAGATGGCACATTCTGTTCCCTCTCCCCTTGTGGGAGAGGGTTAGGGAGAGGGGAAAAATGAATTTCCAACCCATCAAATCTGCTGCAATCACCGCACTCAAAAAAAATCTGAAACCCGGTTTGGTATTGCAAACTTTCGCGGGCATTATTGTTTCGCTGTATTTTTTTGTACCTGCAGCCAAACCGGTGTTCAATTTATTTGCTGAACTAAAACAGGAACAGGGTTGGGTTTACTCTGCGGTAGCGACATCCATTTTTGGTGGTTTGATCCCATTTCTTTATTTGTACATCTCGCGCAGTTTTAAACCGGAACAACCCATTAAATGGTTATTTTTGTTTTATGTTTTGTTCTGGGCAGTTAAAGGTGTTGAGGTTGACTACTTCTATCAGTTTCAAGGTTACTTGTTTGGCAATGAATCCAACTTTCAAACTCTCGCCACCAAAGTGTTGATAGACCAGTTTATCTACAGCGCATTTTGGGCTGCACCGATGAGTTCTATTGTTTATCTCTGGATTGAAAATAATTTCAAATGGAAAACAACACGCCAGAATATGGATCACCAGTTTTTATCAGTCACTCTCCCGGCCAATATTATCTCCAACTGGATAGTCTGGTTACCCGCTGTTAGTTTTGTCTATTGCATGCCATCGGATTTACAAATCCCTTTGTTTAATCTGGTGTTGTGTTTTTGGGTGTTGATATTGGCGGTGTTGAACAGGAAGTGATTAAAGATTTTTTCGCAGCATCATAATCACATCTTCTACCACAGGTTTCACCCCCCGCCACAAATAAAACGCCTCAGCCGCCTGGTTCACCAGCATTCCCAATCCATCTGCAATTTGTGCTGCATTATGTTGTTGCGCCCATTTTAAAAATACGGTGGGTTCTGCGCCGTACATCATGTCGTAACAGCAAGCGGTGTTGCTTAGAATTTTTTCTGGGAGTGGCGGTAAATCGCCGTGCAAACTGGCGGAGGTTCCATTCACAACCAAATCAAATTGTTTGCCTGATAATTGTGAGTATTCAGTAGCATTGATTTTTTTTGTTTGAAAATGCTGAACCAGTTCTTCAGCTTTGCTGAGTGTGCGATTGGCAATCGTGATCGTGGCAGGGGCTTGATCCAATAGGGGTTGTAATACGCCTCTCACTGCACCACCCGCGCCGAGTACCAATATTTTTTTATCAGCGATTTTCCAATTCATGCTGAGCATGTCCTTAACCATGCCTATGCCATCAGTGTTGTCACCTAATAGTTTTCCGTTGGATTGTTTGGCAATAAAATTGATTGCGCCTGCAATTTTGGCGCGAGGTGTTAATTCGTCAACCAGATTAAACGCGTCGATTTTAAAAGGAACGGTAATATTCAAACCCTTTGCATTTGGATTTGCGAAGAATTTTTTGACTGATTCAGCAAATGCATCCAGTGGGATTAGTTCTTTGGTGTACTGTAAATCCTGTGCAGTTTGTTTGGCGAATTCAGCGTGAATAATAGGTGATTTGCTTTGTGCAATCGGGTTGCCAAATACGGCGTAAAGATCAGTCACATTTATCTCCTGGTCGGAAAAATTAAATCCAGTCTCGGGCAGGTAAAAAATCTGTGTAGAGTTTTGCCTCTGCACTATCGGCTTCCGGTTGCCAGTTATATTGCCATTTCACCAAAGGTGGTAACGACATCAAAATCGATTCCGTGCGGCCACCGGTTTGCAAACCAAATAAAGTGCCGCGATCATAAACCAAATTAAATTCGACATAGCGACCGCGACGATACAATTGAAAATCACGTTCGCGTTCGCCATAAGTTGAATGTTTTCTGGCGGCGATTATGGGCTGATAAGCGTTGATGTAGCTATCGCCTACTGCGCGCATGAGTGCAAAACTGTGATCAAAACTTTCTGTGTTGTAATCATCAAAAAATAATCCGCCAATACCGCGTGCTTCATTGCGATGCTTTAAATAAAAATAGTCATCGCACCATTTTTTAAAACTTGGATAAATATGTTGCCCAAGCGGATCGCATGCGTGTTTTGCCGTTCGATGCCAATGTTTGCAATCTTCGACATTACCGTAATAGGGCGTTAAATCATAACCGCCACCAAACCACCACACAGGTGCTGCGCCTTCTTTTTCGGCGATAAAAAATCTCACGTTGGCATGACTGGTTGGTACATAGGGGTTGTGCGGATGAATTACCAGCGACACTCCCATAGCTTCAAACGAACGCCCTGCCAATTCTGGTCTATGTGCAGTTGCCGACGCGGGCATTTTATTGCCAAACACATGCGAAAAATTTACGCCACCTTTTTCAATTACGCCGCCATTTTCAATCACACGTGAACGCCCGCCACCGCCTTCTTCGCGCTGCCAGGAATCTTCCATAAATTTCGCTTTGCCATCTTCTTGCTGCAAGGCATCACAAATTTTATTTTGTAATTCGAGTAAATAATTTTTTACGGCGAGTTTGTCGGGATGTGGCATTTACGTGCTCCAGTTTTAATTGGGCCTATCACCCCCTCCTAACCTCCCCCTTGGCAAGGGGGAGGAACTTTACTCCCTGCTTATTTGGTGCAGAGTGAAATCTGTTCCCTCCCCTTGCCAAGGGGAGGGTTAGGGTGGGGTGAGTCTACGAAGATCGAATAATATTTCCAGTTAATAAATCGCGTATCTCTGTCGGATTTTTATTTCCTCCCAGATTGCCTGCAACAATAGCATCCAATTGTGTTGGAAAATATTTGTGTACTTGATGAATTGTTTTTGCCGGTAATTGCGTGCTTGGATTGCATGAGGTTGACACTATCGGCCTGCCTGCTGCTTTCGCTAATGCAGCGGCGATGGGGTGATTGGTAACGCGCAATGCAAATGCGGGATATTGGCCGCAAATCCATTCAGGAATTTTTTTCTTGATTGATCCGGTATTTGGAATTAACCAGGTTACAGGGCCGGGCCAAGTGGCTTTTAATATTGCTATTTGTTCAGATGATAAGTGCGCGAGTAATTCTTCTACTTGCGTAAAATCGCCCGCTAATAAAATCACACCTTTGTGTAACGGGCGTTGTTTAATTTGCAACAAACGATCAACCGCACGCGGATTAAATGGATCACAGCCCAATCCCCAAACCGATTCTGTTGGATAAGCCACTATGCCACCTGACTTAATTACCGAAGCGCCAATACGAATTCGTGGATGCAATATCCAGGGATTTGATGCGTTCATTGTAGTAACCGAAATTAACAATTGTTTTCGGTTCGCAGTTTAACAGACTCGCTGGTAACTTCCGCCCAGAGATTCAATTTTTCCTGACAATTCCAGTAACGTTAGTTGGGTAATTAATTGATTGACGGGTAATTCTGTTCGTTCAATCAATGCATCCAATGTCACCGGGTCATAGCCCATAGCGCTGAAAACCTTGTCGGTGTCGCTATTGCTGTTGGAAATTAAATCTGTCGGTTTTGCATTTTCTTTTTCAGGTGCAGATAAATCCAGTTTTTGTTGTGCTTCTTGCCATTTGAAACTCATCAATCCGTTTAATTGATCAAGAATATCCTGTGCAGTTTCCACCAATGTTGCACCTTGTCGAATTAATTGGTGACAACCTTTTGCCAATGGATTGTGGATTGAACCGGGAATCGCAAACACTTCCCGATTTTGCTCCAGTGCTAGTCGAGCTGTGATTAAAGATCCACTTTGCAGTGCTGCTTCAACCACCAGTGTGCCCAGGCTTAGTCCGCTGATAATGCGATTGCGTTGTGGAAAATTACCTGCGTAGGAACCTGTACCCAAAGGAAATTCGCTGACCAGTGCGCCACCTTTTTCGATAATTTCCTGGGCTAATGCTCTGTGACGAGCGGGGTAAATTCTGTCAACCGCTGTGCCCATCACCGCAATGGTTTTCCCCCATGCTGTTAGAGTGCCTCTATGCGCTGCACCATCAACTCCTAAAGCTAAACCACTGGTAATCGCAAAGCCCTGGCTTGCCAGATAGTGTGCAAAACGTTCGGCATTTTCACTGCCACCGCTGCTGGGATTGCGGCTGCCGACAATCGCAATTTGCGGCAAGTTCAAACAACTTGTATTTCCCCTCACAAATAAAAAAGGTGGTGGGTTAGTGATTTGTCGCAACAGTTCCGGGTAATCCGCTTCTTCAAATTTTAGCAAGCGAATCTCGGATTGATCACCAATGCGTTCAATATCCGCTAAAACCAATTGGGCGATAGGGTGGGATTCTGCGTGTTGTTGAAACGCTTTTACGGCATCCCATGCGGCAGGTTTTAAAATATTCTGCAGGTGAGCCAAAGGTGCTTGCAGGGTTTGTTCGGCTGAACCAAACGCATCCAGCAAGCGCCAGTAAATACCGGCGCCGGTTTCGGGTAAACGTTGCAGGAAAAGAGGAGCAAAAAGAGCGTGAGAGGTATTCATAAATCATCCTTGATATGGGTAAATAAAAAATTATGGGTTGCGGACTTTATCGCCTACTGCCAGAGGGCGATCTGTTTCCAGAACCAGTGCAAAACTCATTTTTTCAAAAGTGCGGAAGACCATTAACAGACCTGCTCGTTCGTCAGGCAGCGCAACTTTATCACCTTTAACTCTGTCTGCCACCACTTCGCCAGTTTTGTAGATTGCCAGCACATTACCAACCTGCAGGCCTTCTCTTTCGCCTCTGTTGAGGAAAACAACATCCAGCTTGCCTATTTGTGTAACGCCTCTTTCAACACCTATGATTAAACCGGCAATATCGGCATCGGGCGCAGAGGGTTCAAATATGGCGGTTAACACTTCGTTATCACTGGGCAGCAGGCGATCGCCAGGACGAATTTCTTCATAAGAGCGTGCAACATTCAGAGTGGCAATATCGTTGGCAACAGTCACCACATTCACATTACCTACGCCTTGGGCATGAACACCTAATAGCTCGCGCGAGACCGGGTCGATAACGGCTTCTCCTTTGCGATAAACACCGTAAGCGGTAATGCTATCGTCAAAATTTCCTCTGGCGTAGGCGGCGTCACCTTCACCGACAATCAGGTGCTGTTGAGAGCCTTGCAGAATATAAGCAGCTGACTCCAGATCACCGGGGTTAACGATTCGGCTGCGTGACAGGAATGGATCAATCTCTTCCAGCGGAATAGTCGTGATCGCATCTTCAATTCGTTGGGAGCGAATCTGTGGGCTCAATCGATCAGTGCCATTAATTGCGCTTCGATCTCCTGGAGCCAGTTTGGTGGTGCGCTCAAGGGTGAGCCGCGGCTCGCCTTCGCGATAAACCAAGCGGATCAAGTCGCCCGGGTAAATCCAGTGTGGGTCTTCAATTTGCGGGTTAATTTCCCAGATTTCCGGCCAGAGCCAGGGTTTTGAAAGAAAGGTGCCGGAAATATCCCAGAGGGTATCGCCTTTTTTCACTACATATTCGTTAGGGTGATCCATACGAAGGACTGTGCCTGTGGTGCGTACCACCTCTTCAGCCCAAGCAAAAATACTGATTAACGACACAGTCACGACAGCAAAAAATAGTTTTTTCATAAAAACCGATCCCGTTTTATTCGGCTCTGGAACAGTTAGATGTATATAATAGTCGAGAAAATCCAAATCTGCTTGAAATTGATGAGGAGAAATCCTGCTAGATCATCATGTTAGCAGCCAGAATTACCTTTTTACTAGAAGTTTGTCACAAACACCATGGCCTTATTACCTATACTCGAATTTCCAGACCCCCGCCTGCGCACCGTTGCGAAACCTGTTGCCCAAGTGGATGACTCTATTCGTCAACTTGTGAAAGATATGTTCGAAACCATGTACGACGCTCCCGGAATAGGCTTGGCGGCGACACAAGTGAATGTGCATCAGCGTGTGGTGGTGATTGATGTCAGCGAAGAAAAAAATCAGCCACAGGTGTTTATTAATCCGGAAGTTGAAGTTTTGGATGACACCAGTTGTGAGTACGATGAAGGCTGTTTATCGGTTCCGGGTTTTTATGAAACAGTGATTCGTCCCGCCAAAATTCGTGTGAAAGCACTCAACGAAAAAGGCGAAGTGTTTACTCTGGAACCGGAGGGATTGTTGGCGACCTGTATTCAGCATGAGCTTGATCATTTGAATGGAAAATTATTTGTTGATCACATTTCTCCTTTTAAGCGCTCGCGCATTCGCAGCAAGCTTGAGAAAAAACACAAGGCCGAAAGATAAATGCCTTTGAAGATTATTTTTGCAGGTACACCGGATTTCGCTGCCGCACATTTACAGGCTTTACTCAATACTCAACATAAAATACTTGCCGTTTACACCCAGCCGGATAGACCCGCCGGGCGCGGAAAAAAATTAACTGCCAGTCCGGTTAAAGAGCTTGCGCTAACGAAAGACATCCCGGTATATCAACCATTAAATTTTAAAACTGAAGAAGCGCAACAACAGTTAAAAAATTTACAGGCTGATTTAATGGTGGTGGTGGCGTATGGATTAATTTTGCCAAAAATTATTTTGGATGCGCCCCGCCTCGGTTGTATAAATGTTCACGCATCTTTACTTCCCCGCTGGCGCGGCGCGGCTCCTATCCAGCGTGCGATAGAAGCAGGCGATCAACAAACCGGTGTGACAATTATGCAAATGGATGTGGGGTTGGACACCGGTGATATGCTGCTGAAAACTGAATGCAGTATCTCGGCAGAAGATACGGGTGGCAGTTTGCATGACAAATTAATTGCCATTGGTACACCTGCATTGATCCAAGCTCTGGATTTAATTGAAGCACAAAAAATTCAAGCACAAAAACAACCCGAAATTGGCGTTACCTACGCATCCAAATTAACCAAAGAAGAAGCAGCGTTAAATTGGAATTTATCAGCAATCGAATTGGAACGAAAAATTCGTGCGTTTAATCCTTTTCCAATTGCACATAGCAAAATGGCTGGCGCGCGCGATGATCAGCGTTTTCGTGTTTGGCGTGCATCAGTCGTTAATGAAAAAACATCGGCGCAGTCTGGCAGAATTTTTCGTGTCGATGCAGATGGTCTTTATATGAGTTGCAATAACAGCAGTTTGCGATTGGAAGAGTTGCAGCTGGCAGGAAAAAAATCCATGTCAGTTGCAGAAATTCTGCGCGGTCATCCTGAATTATTTCAGCAAGGCGATCAGTTGGAGATTCCCGTTTGATCCCGGTCAGGTCGGCAGCAACGCAAGTTATTACACAGCTGCTGCTCGGAAAAGGTTCTCTGTCCAGTTTGATGGGGCCAGCGCAAATACAGGTTGCCGATCAGGATAAACCGCTACTGCAGGAATTATGTTTTGGCGTTTGTCGTTATCATCCACAATTGCAGATTTATCTGGAATTATTAATCGATAAACCTTTGCGCAATAAAGATACGGATATTCAAGCGTTAATCTTATTGGGGCTCTATCAACTGATTCACACCCGCATTCCTGACCACGCAGCAATTGGTGCAAGTGTTGAGGTAACTCGATCACTGAAAAAAGAATGGGCCAGTAAATTAGTCAACGGTGTGTTGCGGCAATTTCAGCGAGATAAAGAATCTTTGGCAAAAATTGCCGCAGAGAAAAAAATATTTCAAAGCAATCATCCTGAATGGATGGATGGCATGTTCAGTAAATATTGGCCGCAACAATGGCCGGATATTATTCAAGCCAGTCAATCACATCCGCCTTTTTGTCTGCGCATCAATACCAACAAAATTTCGCGTGATGAATATATCGCCTTACTTGCCGAATTAAATATTCATGCATTGCCAACGAGTTTTAGTCCTTATGGAATTCGATTGGAAAATCCCTGTAATCCCAACACGCTCCCTCTGTTCGCAGAAGGATTGATTAGCGTTCAGGATGAATCGGCACAACTCAGCGCTGATTTATTAAATCTTCAGCCCGGGTTGCGCGTTTTGGATGCCTGTTGTGCGCCAGGAGGAAAAACCGGTCATTTGTTGGAACTACAACCGGACTTGCAAGTGACAGCTTTGGAATTGGAAGAAAGACGATTGCAACGCGTGCGTGAAAATTTACAGCGATTGAATCTTCGTGCAGATATTATTTGTGGTGATGCTACAAAACCTGAAATCTGGTGGGATGGAAAACTCTTTGATCGCATATTAATTGATGCGCCCTGTTCTGCTACGGGTATTATTCGTCGGCATCCTGATATTAAAATTCTGCGTAAACCAGATGATATTACAAAGCTTGCGGATATCCAGCTAAAAATGCTGCAAAATCTCTGGCCTTTGTTGAAACCAAACGGCATTTTGCTCTATGCAACTTGCTCGATCATTCCAAAAGAAAATGCCAAAATCATTGAGCAATTTTTAAAACAACAAACAGACGCCTTTGAAGATAAAATTATTGCAGGCTGGGGGTTGGAACAAACCTGCGGTAGACAATTGCTACCACAGGTTGAGGGGCATGATGGTTTTTATTATGCGCGGTTAATAAAAACCGATTAGAGTGGTAAATATTGTTTCAGAAATTTTTCCATGGCTTCAAACGTTTGCTTGCGATCCGGTAAATAATCCAGATTGTG
>CAMLRJ010000032.1 GCA_946482345.1 uncultured Cellvibrio sp. | reverse complement strand
ATTGCGGCTGCATCGATTGGATAACACCCACAGTCATTCCCAAAAACTCATAGAGCGGTTTCATCCAGTTGGCATCACGACCCGCCAAATAATCATTGACCGTTACTATGTGTACCCCTTTTCCGGAAATGGCATGCAAATAACTGGGCAAAGTTGATACCAGCGTCTTTCCTTCACCTGTACGCATTTCAGCAATTTTCCCTTCGTGCAATGCCATACCACCAATTAATTGCACATCGAAATGGCGCATTCCCAACACCCGACGGCCAGCTTCTCTCACAGTCGCAAATGCTTCCGGAAGTAATTGATCCAGGGTCTCACCTTTTTGATAGCGATCACGAAACTCTTGTGTTTTTGCTTTAAGCGCATCATCACTGAGTTGTTGCATTTGTGGCTCGAGTGCATTTATTTGCACAACCACTTTTCCCATACGTTTTAATTCACGCTCGTTTTTTGATACAAAAAGAGCTTTTATCAACCTGCTGATCATTATTGGGTCCCAATTATTTAATTTCTAAAAACAACAAGCGCCGTTAATCTTTAACCGCAGCGCATCAGTGGCAAGATTTAAAGGCGGCCAGTAAATAGGATGATATCGACTAATGCAAGCCTTGAAACTGCATGCCGATTGAAAAGAATGGATTAAGGATTATTGCGGCGAACGTAGGTAGCCGGGTCAACTACCCGACCATTTTTGTAGACTTCGAAATGAACATGATTACCTGTAGAGCGACCGGTTGAACCAACCAAACCAACAACCTGGCCTTTTTTGATGACATCACCTGCCTTCACTTTATTCGACTGGTTGTGAGCATAGCGGGTTACAAAACCGAAACCATGATTGATCTCCACCATATTTCCATATTCAGGATGACGCCCTGCCCAGTTCACAACACCGGCAGCAACACTGTGAATTTCAGATCCCGCACGTGCGGTGAAATCCATGCCTGAATGAAAACTGGTTCTGCCCGTGAAAGGATCTTGTCGGTAACCAAAGCGGGAAGAAAGGAAGGCATTCTTGACCGGAAATCCGGCAACCACTGTATCTTTTAATAAACTTCTATTAGCGAGCAAATCATCAAGAGTGCCTAGCTGCTGCTCCTGATTATCAAGTTTTGAAGTGAGACCTTTGAGTACGGTAAGAAAATCAGTTTCTGTTTGCAGTGCCTGGGTTGATTGAACCGAGAGACCTCCTATCGCCGGTACCTGACTAAAATCGAATTCACCTTCCAGTTTTGCCGATGATGCCAGCTTCTCTCCCAATGCATCCAACCGCGTCAATCTTGCCTGAAGTTCTGCTATTTTGCTGGTAAGTGCCGCCAACTGCGCTTTACTTGCCCTTTCCTCCACAACCTCTACGGAAGCTTTTTCTTGTCCTAAAACCTTACCCCAAACTGCACCATTAGCATCAAATATTTCCGGGCGCTCACCCGTTACCAACCATCCATAACCCCAGGCACCTATGGCCGTGGGAATCCCCAGCAAACAAACTGACAAAAACGCACGGGTCCAACCACCCAGGTTGATACTGCGCGCTTGCCCATGATCTTTGCTGACGATGATAATTTTCATTAGCAACCTTCAATTTTTAACAAGGTAAAACTGCCCTGGATCAAAAAGACGATTGATCCAATTCTTCACGTTTTACAATTTACATTTGGCAGAGGATGAAACCTACAGCCGATACATTTTGTGTATCATAAAATGTATGGTCAAAAAGCCTTTTAAAAACAGGTAGTTACAAATTCACTACTGGCACGCGGACTATTGTGTTGATTCCTTGCGATTAACCGGGAGGCCCGGTTGCTTGAAATATGGCACAGGATTAAGGAATTTAACAAGTAAAATTTTAGAAATGTGACTTGGGATATAGGAATATTGCCAACTGCTTTGTGTTTATTTTTTAAACAGCTATTGGCAAATAGTTGACAGGGGATGATTTCATGTCGTCAAAAGTTACATATTCCCAGGCATCGGGCTGGTCAATCAATTGTCGTAAAACCCTGTTGTTCATTGCATGGCCTGATTTGTGAGCCCTGAATTCACAGATCAAACCGTGGCCCAACATGTAAAGGTCACCAATAGCATCCAGCACTTTGTGTTTAACAAATTCATCTTCCGAACGAAGACCGTCCTCATTCAGAATTTTATACTCATCGACCACTATGGCATTGTCCAGACTACCGCCACGCGCCAAACCCTTGGATCGGAGAAATTCAATTTCGTGCATAAAACCAAAAGTTCGTGCACGACTGACCTGCCTTACGAAGGACTGACTGGAAAAATCAACAGAGGTATTGAGAATCTTGCCTTGAAATACCGGATGATTAAATTCAATTGAAAAGGCAATTTTGAAGCCGTCATAAGGAATAAAGCTGGCAATCTTGTCGCCTTCTTTTAAAGTGATTTCTTTCTTGACCCGAACAAATTTTTTGGGCGCATCCTGCTCATAAATCCCAGCAGACTGAATCAAAAACACAAAAGGTGCAGCACTACCATCCATTATCGGTATCTCGGCTGCATCCAACTCAACGACTGCATTATCAATACCTGTTCCGGCAAAAGCAGACATCAAATGTTCAACGGTAGAAACCCTGACTTCATCCTTTATCAAGCAAGTTGACAGCGTGGTTTCGCCAACATTTTTGGCGAAACCACGTATTTCAACAGGAGGATTGAGATCAACACGACGAAACACAATACCAGTATCAACACCAGCAGGTTTCAAGCTGATGCTGATTTTCTGGCCCGTATGCAAACCAATACCGGTGGCACGGACAATGGTTTTCAAGGTTCTCTGCTTTAGCATGTGATCTCGTTACTTTTTAAACAACTAAATTAAACAACATTAAAGACGAGGCGACACTAACAAACTGGTAGGGGGTGAAGCCAGTTGTCAGTCGCTATCTCTTTCATTGCTCTATTCAATACATCAATTACTCAGTCTGCTTGTCGGCGCAAAAAAGCCGGAATATCCAGATATTCCAATTCCTTATCCCCCAAAGGCGCAGCCAATGCTGCCGAGGATGCCTGGGTATTGGCTCTCAAACCACCAGTTGTTGGTCTTTCGGCAACGGGTGGAGCACGACGAGTATTATCCACAATCACTTTTGTCGGCGCAGGTTTTGTTTCTTTGGTATTGGCGATAGATGCAGGCAAACCCAAACCGGTTGCAACCACTGTTACTCGCAATTCATTTGTCATTTCAGGATCAATAACAGTTCCAACAACGACTGTTGCATCACCTGAAGCAAATTCCTCAATCACATTACCAATTTCAGCAAATTCACCAATCGACAAATCCAGACCTGCAGTGATGTTAACCAAAATACCTTTGGCACCTTGCAAGTTAACATCTTCAAGTAATGGACTACGAATGGCAGATTCAGCAGCTTCACGCGCACGATTTTCACCCATGGCAGAACCTGTTCCCATCATCGCCATTCCCATTTCAGACATAACGGTGCGCACGTCTGCGAAGTCAACGTTAATCATACCGGGGCGCATGATCAAATCAGCGATACCCTGAACTGCACCGTGCAACACATTATTGGCTGCTTTGAATGCTTCGAGTAAACCTGTCGATTTTCCCAAAACAGACAAGAGTTTTTCGTTGGGAATAGTAATTAATGAATCCACTCTTTCGCTGAGTTCCTTAATACCAATTTCCGCGATTGCCATACGCTTCGGGCCTTCAAACGGAAAAGGTTTAGTGACAACTGCGACAGTTAAAATTCCCAAATCACGCGCCACTTCAGCAACCACCGGCGCAGCACCTGTTCCAGTGCCACCACCCATACCCGCTGCGATAAAGACCATATCTGCACCGCGTAAAATTTCTGCGATACGTTCACGATCTTCCATAGCCGCCTGACGGCCCACATCCGGATTTGCACCAGCGCCCAAACCTTTGGTCGTCGATGTACCTAACTGCAACACAGTTCGCACATCAATATCTTTCAGTGCTTGTGCATCTGTATTAGCGCAAATAAATTCAACGCCTTCTACTTTATTAGCGATCATGTGTTTAACAGCATTTCCACCACCACCGCCAACACCGATCACTTTAATCACTGCATCTTGATGCAGGTTATCGATAAGTTCAAACATAGCCACACCCCTTTATTTTTGAAACCTGGTTACTACTTGTTAATTAATAAAACGAAAAACGCCACCACAAAAAAAACACTAACGAAAAATCTCTACGCTCGTCATTCCTGCGAAGGCAGGAATCCATTTGTGATTTTTATGGACACCTGTCTTCACAGGTATGACGCAAATTGCCAAACATTGTTAAAAATTACTCTGAAACATTTTTTTCAACTTCCCGAAAAAAGATCCGCCTTCCGGTTTATGACCGGAGGTTTTATATCCCTCTTGTTGTTGCTTCAACGCATAAATCAATAATCCAACGCCAGTCGAATAAATGGGATTATTCACTATGTCAGATAAACCCCGAATATCATGTGGTGCACCCAACCTGACTGGCATATGAAAAATTTCTTCGGCCAATTCAATGACACCTTCCATCTTGGATGTGCCACCGGTTAATACAATTCCCGCTGCAATCAAATCTTCGTAACCACTGCGGCGTAATTCTGCCTGCACCAAAGTAAACAATTCGTCGTAACGCGGTTCGACAACTTCCGCCAAAGCTTGTCGGGATAAATCGCGTGGTTGCCGATCACCAACACTGGGCACCTTGATGGTTTCATCCGGGCTTGTCAGTTTTGCCAAAGCACAAGCGTATTTAATTTTGATTTCTTCTGCGTTGGGTGTTGGTGTTCTCAATGCCATGGCGATGTCATTGGTGACTTGATCGCCCGCAATCGGAATCACACCGGTATGACGAATCGCACCTTCTTTAAAAATGGCGATGTCCGTCGTACCACCACCAATATCAACAACACACACACCCAATTCTTTTTCATCATCTGTTAATACTGAATAGCTGGATGCCAGTTGTTCCAAAATGACGTCTTCAACTTCCAGACCACAACGTCGAATACATTTTTCAATATTTTGAATTGCATTTACGGCGCAGGTCACAAGATGCACTTTGGCTTCAAGACGAACACCCGACATGCCCAAAGGTTCTTTCACACCGTCCTGATCATCGATAATAAATTCCTGCGGCAATATGTGCAGAATCTTTTGATCGGCAGGAATTGCCACCGCTTGTGCAGCATCAATGACTCGTTCCAAATCCTGCGGCAACACTTCCCTATCGCGAATCGCCACTATGCCGTGTGAATTCAAACTGCGAATGTGACTACCTGCGATACCGGCATAAACAGAATGAATCTGGCAACCCGCCATTAATTCCGCTTCTTCTATGGCACGCTGAATCGATAACACGGTGGATTCAATATTAACCACCACTCCTTTTTTTAATCCGGTAGAACGATGCGAACCAATTCCAACAATTTCCAAATGACCTTCAGGCGTAATGGCACCCACTATCGCCACCACTTTTGAGGTGCCAATATCCAACCCTACGATCAATTTATTTTCGGTGGCATGGGCCATTCAATTAACCTCGTTTACCTGATTGCTCGTTCACTTCATTAATTTCAGTGAGTCAAATTATTAATCGCCGGTTTTGACGATTGCTCTTTTATCATTTTTCTCGCCGTTTCTGACCCATCGATCCAATCAACTGCGACTCCATTTAAATAACGCACATCGATTGATTTAACATCCTGCCAAACTGCTTGCAATTGTGTTTCATATACAGTAACAAATCTACGCATTTTTTCCATCACCTGATCGCGTCCAATAGCAATTTCGACATTATTTTTTATCGTTAATCGCCAGGATTTTTTGCTATCGCATTTTAATGCAACAATTTCCAATCCACGCGCACGTAACAATAAAGATAAATCCTGATACTGCTGCAAAATTTCTGCTGCGTAAATTTCATCTCCCTGCAACCAGGGCAAATCGTTTAGTCCTTTCATTTCTTTGACTCGCACAATTTCACCGCGCTGATTCAAAAATCCTTCACCCCAACGAGCAATGGGTTTTTGTTCAGCGATCTTGACCACCAAAGTATCAGGCCAACGTCTTGTCAAAGTGACACTTTCAACCCAGGGATCATCCAAAAGTACCGTTTTAATTTTGGAAAGATCAATTTGCAAAAAATCGTCATTAATCTCCTGTGTGATTAACTGGGTTGCGCGCTCCTGGCTAATAAAATGAAACTCACCTTCAACAGTGACACTTTTAATCGGGCGCTGAAATAATTCCGCCAGAGGCCCTAACGCTTTATAAGCACCCCAAATAATCAACAACACAATCAAACCCATTACCAACTTTTTCATCCAAAGTTGGATCTGCAACCACCGCCCAACCATAACTCCCTTTCGATTCGCCTTGGGTGTAATACCTTTGGTATCACGTCGTGAAGCATCACGCGGCACTGACATCCTTACCGGTTTTACTGGAGCTGGTCTTGCACCTTCATCATCCATCAATACATCACGAACGATGCGTGAACTATTGTTTTCATGGTTCACTTCTTTCTTTTTACTTTCCCTCGTAAAAGTTTTGACCTGTCGAATACCTGAAGCCTTTGAAAAATCCTGATCAATAACGGAATCGGTTTTACCAATACTGGGCTCCTTTCTTTCCAAATCACGACTCAGGTATTTGAAGTCACGCATACATCAGCGATTCGCAGTCAAACTTGCATTCAAAATAGTTAACACCAACTCGGTGAAACTTAATCCTTTGGCTTTTGCTGCCATAGGAACCAGACTATGACTGGTCATCCCCGGTGCGGTGTTAACCTCCAGCAAATAAAAATTCTGTTGCGCATCAGCCATGACATCCACTCGTCCCCAGCCATGGCATCCAATTGCCTGAAATGCAGATATTGCCATTTGCTTTAATTCCTTTTCTTTGTCTGCGCTTAAACCACAAGGACAGATATAACGTGTGTCATCCGCAATATATTTCGCATTGAAATCATAAAAACTATGATCAGTTTCCAATTTGATAGGTGGCAATGCTTCACCATCCAAAATCGCAATTGTGTATTCGGCACCCGTAATCAGTTGTTCAACCAACACGCTTCCCTGATATTTTGCTGCTGCAAAGAAGGCCGCTTTCAATTCTTCAGCTGTTTTTGCACGCGACATTCCAATACTTGATCCTTCA
Source organism: uncultured Cellvibrio sp. (assembly GCA_946482345.1). The sequence goes on along the minus strand of CAMLRJ010000032.1, from coordinate 7,042 downwards.
TTGGCAGGTTTAACAATTACTTCACCGCCTAAACTTTTTAACACTGCAGCAAAATCCGATTTTTCAGTTAACACTGCATAAGCAGGTGTTGGTAATTTTTGTGATCCTTCAAGCGACACTCCACGCCAGACTTGTTTGGTGTGTAATTTATCCATCGCCAATGCCGAAGATTGAACGCCACTGCCGGTGTAAGGAATATGCAAATATTCCAGCAAGGCTTGAATGCGACCGTCTTCACCACCCGGGCCGTGCAAGATTACAAATGCGCGATCAATTTTTGCGTTTTTTAAATCGGCAATAATATTGTCACCGACATCGATCAACACAGAATCGACACCCGCTTCCTGTAGGGCTGCAAAAACTGCTGCACCACTTTGTAATGAAATTTCTCTTTCTGCCGATTGACCACCGTAGAGCACACCCACGCGCCCAAAAGTGTTTTTCACATTTTCATCAACCGGCATTTTTACTACTTTCATCTAACTGGTTACCTTTATTTCAATTCACGACGTGCCAATTCGGGAGACAATCCACCGACATTACCTGCACCTTGTGTAATCACTATGTCACCCGCACGCACAATATCTTTTATAACATCCGGGACTGCATCGACAGTTTCAACAAAAATGGGATCAATCACTCCGCGTGTTCGAATACTGCGACACAGATGACGACTGTCTGCACCGGGAATTTGATCTTCGCCTGCGCTGTAGACTTCCAATAAAACCAATGCATCAACAGTGGATAACACTTCAACAAAATCTTCATACAGATCACGTGTTCGTGTGTAACGATGCGGTTGATACACCATCACCAATCGGCGATCAGGCCAACCATCACGCACAGCGCGAATCACTGCAGCCACTTCACGCGGATGATGTCCGTAATCATCCACCAACATGGCTGAACCATCACCGACTGAAAAATTTCCATAGACCTGAAAACGTCGTCCCACACCCTGGAAATTTGCCAGGCCCTGTTGAATTGCCTGATCAGTAATGCCTTCATCACTCGCCACGGCAATTACTGCAGTAGCATTTAATACATTATGAATTCCAGGAATATTTAATCGCACCGACAAAAGTTTTTCGTGATGTGGACGAATCACATCAAATTCAGAATAAAACGGAAATTGACGAATATTCACAGCACGATAATCACAATGATCAGCAAATCCATAAGTTAATATCGGACGCGCCACTTCCGGAATAATGTCACGCACAACCGGATCTTCACCACACAACACCGCCAATCCATAAAAAGGTAAATTGTGTAAAAATTCGATAAAGGTTTTTTTCAGTTTGGAAAAATCACCACCGTAAGTTTCCATGTGATCTGCATCTATATTGGTCACAATCGCTACCATAGGTTGCAAATGCAAAAATGACGCATCACTTTCATCCGCTTCTGCTACCAGATATCGGCTTGCACCCAACTGCGCATTAGTACCCGTTGCATTGACCAATCCACCGATAATAAAAGTGGGATCCAATTTTGCTGCAGCCAAAATTGATGTCATCAAACTGGTAGTGGTGGTTTTTCCGTGAGTGCCTGCAACAGCAATGCTGTGACGATAACGCATTAACTCACCGAGCATTTCTGCCCGACGCACAACCGGAATGCGTAATTCCCTTGCACCCAGCACTTCCGGGTTTTGCGAATTTACTGCACTCGAATTCACCACAACATCTGCACCGCGAATATTTTCAACAGCATGACCAATAAAAACTGTGGCGCCTTTTTTAATCAATCGTTCAGTGACACTCGATGCTTTAATATCCGAACCGGAAATTTCATATCCCTGATTTAATAAAACCTCAGCAATGCCACTCATACCGGCACCACCAATACCAATAAAATGTATGCGACGAATACGACGCATTTCAGGGACTTCATAAAATCCAACAGCTGGATTATTCACAAACCTATTCCTCACCCACTAATTTTTCACAAATGTTCACAACACGTTTTGCTGAATCCGGAATCGCAATTTGTTGTGCTTTTTTTGCCATCAAGATTAATTTTTCCCGATCAGCAGCATATTCTTTAATAAGGCCCGCTAACTTTTCGGCGCTTAAATCTTTTTGCACTAACGATAATCCAGCACCTTGATCAACCAAATGTTTTGCATTAGCCGTTTGATGATCATCAATAGCGCTGGGTAAAGGAATTGTGATTGACGCAACGCCTGCCACCATTAATTCACTTACTGTTAACGCACCTGCACGACAAATCACTAAATCTGCCCAGGCATAAGCTGCCGCCATATCGTCAATAAATGCATCCACTTTTCCTTCTACTTGGTACCGCGAATAAATTTCACGTGTGGCCTGTTCGTGATTTTTTCCTGTTTGATGCCACACCAGTGGACGTTCAGCCTGGTTCAGTTTTGCCAAAGCCACAGGCAATAATTCATTAATTGCTTTTGCACCCAAGCTGCCACCCAAAATCAACAAATGCATTTTGTCTGATGATCTTTCTGCAAAACGCGAATCCACATCGGGTAATTGCTGGATCGATTCACGCACAGGGTTGCCCACAACCAATTCTTGAGTAAAACCACTTTTGATAAATGCCTTGGCAAAAGCTGCCAATACTTGATTGGCGTAACGACTCAATAAACGATTGGTCGTACCTGCAACAGCGTTCTGTTCATGTATCACCAATGGCACTTTCGATAATTTGGCAGCAACTCCTCCAGGACCTGAGGCAAACCCACCAAAACCCAATACCAAAACCGGTTTGATTTTTTTAATGACTGCACGTGCTTGCATAATTGCGCGCGAAATCAATAAGGGTGCTTTCAGCAAACCGGACAATCCTTTACCACGAACACCTTCAACAGTTAAAAAATGCAGTGGAATTTTTGCTTCGGGAACCAATCGTGATTCAATTCCTTTTTCAGTGCCCAACCAATGAACCGATGCGCCCCGCTGAATAAATTCCTGTGCGACTGCCAATGCCGGAAATACATGCCCACCGGTTCCGCCCGCCATAATCAATATGGTTTTATTGATTAATGAAGTCATGCGACCTCCGGATCAACAGTTGAAAATCGGGAAGGTTTGGATTCTTTCATAGGCTCTTTATGTATAGGCGCTTTATGTATTGGCACTTCATATCCTGACAATTCCCAATGTGCCCGCATTACGAATCCGATCAGCACACAGCAAATTAATAAACTGCTGCCGCCATAACTGATAAATGGCAAAGTCAGTCCTTTGGTCGGCAATAATCCGGAGGCAACTCCAATATTGATAAACACCTGCAAGGCAAACAAAATGCCGATTCCAAAACAGGCGAGCGCAGTAAACATTTTTCCGGATGCCAAATTATTTTTTGCAATATTCATAATTCGCAAAATCAACACCGCAAATAAACCAATCACAATCAGCGCACCAATTAATCCAAATTCTTCAGCAATAATTGAAAAAATAAAATCTGTATGTGCCTCAGGCAGGAAAAATAATTTTTGCAAGCTATTACCCAAACCCAAACCAAACCATTCACCACGACCAAAACCAATCAAGGATTGTGTTAACTGGTAACCCGTATCAAATTGATCAGCCCATGGATCCAAAAAAGTCACCAACCGCTGCATACGGTAAGGCGACACCACTGCAACCAAACCCAAACTGCCAACGCCTATGCCAATTAATAAAAGGAAATGCAGCAATTTAACGCCGGCAATAAACATCATGGCGAATATGGTTGCTGACAGTACAACCGTCGCACCAAAATCCGGTTCCAATAACAATAAGCCGGCAAACACACCTACTACCATTAATGGTTTTAAAAAACCTTGCCATCCAAAATGCAATTCCTGATAGCGGCGCGCGAAAAAACTGGCAAAGAAAATCACTGCGCAGAATTTGGCAACTTCTGAAACCTGCACATTAATTAATCCCAAACTAAACCAACGTTGACTGCCATTTACTTTTTTACCAATACCGGGAATCAGGACAATCACCAATAAAAAGATGCCGATCAATAACAAATGTCCTGAATATTTTTGCCACACACTGGTAGGTACACACACCACCAAGGCTGCCAACATTAATCCCATGATCATGTAGACAAAATGTCGCTTGCCAAAAAACCAGGCATCCTGATAAATCGCAGCAGCAAAAGACACTGACGAAGATGACACCATGATCAGTCCGATTGACATAAGCGCAAACCACAAACACAACAATGTCCAATCCACTCTCAAGCCAAGTGGAATTTTGGGTGCAAACGATGCAGAAGATACAGAAGAAATCATGTCTGCATCTCCAAAACCAATCGACAAAATTGTTCGCCGCGATCTTCGTAATTTTTAAACATATCAAAACTGGCGCAAGCGGGTGACAACAACACCGCATCGCCCTCTTTTGATAAAGATAAAGATTGTTCTATGGCATTTTGTAAACTGCTTGCATGAACGACAGAAACCGTTTTTTCGATTGCAGCTGCAATCAAGGGAGCGTCACGACCAATTAATACTGCACGCAAATTAATATCTTTCAATGCAGGTACCAATTCAGAAAAATCCTGGCCCTTGCCTTCACCACCCAGAATAACAATCAACTGCTTCGGGTTACGCGCCAAACCTTTAATAGCCGCCAGTGTTGCACCAATATTGGTGCCTTTGGAATCGTTATAAAATTCAACACCCTTTATTTGCGCAACAAATTCACAGCGATGGCGCAAACCGGTAAAAGATTTCAACGTTGCAATCATGGCATCCATCGGAATACCCGCTGCGTCTCCCAATGCCAAAGCCGCCAATGCATTGTCAATATTGTGACGACCGCGAATTTTCAATTCATTTGCAGGCATTAGAGGTGTGAGATTTTTTGCCAGATATTCCTGACCTTTTTCCTTAATCAAGCCAAAACTGCCAAAGTCTGCCGCACCACCAAATTGAATAGGCTTAACACCCTGCGCCAAAGGCGGGTGCGTCAATAGATCATTGCGATTGACAACAATGTGTTCAGCACCGAAATAGACTCGCATTTTCGCAAGAATGTATTCGCGCATATTGTTATATCTGTCCAAATGATCAGCGCTGATATTCAAAATAGTGGCAACTTTGGCATTGAGTTTTGAAACAGTTTCCAATTGAAAACTGGAAAGCTCCATCACATAAAGTTGAATATCATCTGCCAACAAATCCAGTGCAGGCGTTCCCAGATTTCCACCAACAGCCACTTTAATAGCAGCCGATTTTACCATCTCACCGACCAAAGTGGTGACAGTGCTTTTTGCATTTGAACCGGTAATAGCGACTATCGGCGCCTTTGCATAACGCGAAAATAATTCAATATCACCCACCACAGGAATGCCGGCATTTTTAGCGGCAATAATTTCAGGTGTTGATTGTGCAACACCAGGGCTCAATACAATTTCACTGCAAGCAAGCAAACTGGTCAGATTCAATTGACCTGTTTGCACTTTGACATCAGGAAATTCCTGTTTAATTTTTTCGAGCGCAGGTGGATTTTCCCGTGTATCCATCAACACAAATGCTTGACCCTTTTTTGCCAAAAAGCGCGCAACCGATAACCCGGTAATACCGGTACCGATAATCGCTTTGACATTATTTGTGGCAATCATTTGTGACAATTCATTAATTCCTGTTTTAAGTTTGTTTTTAATTTAAACATTTTCACCCCACCCTAGCCCTCCCCTTGGCAAGGGGAGGGAACAGTTCCTCCCCGTTACCAAGGGGGAGGTTAGGAGGGGGTGATTTATCTCAACTTCAAGGTCGCCAACCCAACCAACACCAACACAAACGTAATAATCCAGAAACGCACAATCACGCGCGGTTCCGGCCAACCTTTCAATTCAAAGTGATGATGAATGGGTGCCATGCGAAAAATTCTTTTTTGCGTTAACTTGTAAGATGCCACTTGCAAAATCACTGAAACTGTTTCGAGTACAAAAATTCCGCCCATAATAAAAAGAACAATTTCGTGGCGAACAATCACAGCAATTAATCCCAATGCGGCGCCTAATGCTAGAGCACCGACATCACCCATAAACACTTGCGCCGGATAAGTGTTGAACCATAAAAATCCAAGGCCCGCACCAACCAACGCGCAACAAAAGACAACCAACTCACCTGAACCCGCGATATAAGCAATATTCAAATATTGTGAAAACTGTGAATGACCCACGAGATACGCAATAATCGCCAGGGCACCCGCTACCATCACGCAAGGCATAATTGCCAAACCATCAAGACCATCAGTTAAATTCACTGCATTGCTGGTTCCGACAATCACAAAATAAGTAAACACCACATAAAAAATTCCCATATTCAGCGCAACATCTTTAAAGAAGGGAATAAATAATTGTGTTTCTGCGGGGCTTTGCGCTGTCAGAAATAAAAATACGGCAGCACCAAAACCAGCAATCGATTGCCAAAAATATTTCCAACGCGCAGGTAATCCTTTGGGATCTTTTCTGGCGACTTTTCGATAATCATCAACCCAACCGACTGCGCCATAAATTGCCGTCACGATTAACACCACCCACACATAACGATTGGTTAAATTTGCCCAGAGTAATGTGCTGATAAAAATGGCGAATAAAATCAACACGCCACCCATTGTGGGCGTACCGGATTTGGTTAAATGAGTTTGCGGGCCATCAGTACGAACAGCCTGGCCAATTTTTAATTCTGCCAAACGACGAATCACCCAGGGACCCAACAAGAGTGAAAAGCCCAGCGCAGTGAGCGCACCAAAAATTGCACGCACCGTGAGATATTGAAACACCGCAAAACTGCGAACATACTCTTGTAAAATTTCGGAAAGCCAATAAAGCATTAGTGACAGTCTCCCGCAGTGACATTATTAGAGGTTTTTTTGCCAGATACTTCACACAAAGCACGCACCACCCAATCCATTTGTGCGCTACGAGATCCCTTTATCAAGAAAGTTGTTTCCGAATCAGCCAGTTGTTTTAATCTTTCAATTAATTTTTCACGATCAACAAAATGTTCAGCATTTTTTCCAAAAGCACGGCTCACGTTTTCACTCAACTTACCCAGAGT
>CAMLRJ010000031.1 GCA_946482345.1 uncultured Cellvibrio sp. | reverse complement strand
CGTATGGATGATCGCTATGAATTGGTTGCCGGTGCATTGTCGGCAAATCCTGAAAACGCAAAATTATCGGCAGCCGATTTACATATCGCTGCTGATCGCGCTTACACCTCCTACGAAGAAATGATTCGCGAAGAAAAAAAACGCGCAGATGGAATTCAAGTTGTCGTAATCGTTACACCAAACCATATGCACTTCCCGGTTGCCAAAGCTTGTTTGCAAGCGGGCATAGATGTGATTTGTGACAAGCCGGTGACTCGCACACTCGAAGAAGCCTTGGAGCTGGAGCAACTTGTTAAATCCTCCGGTTGTTTTTTTGGTTTAACCCATAATTATTCCGGTTATCCATTGGTACGTTATGCACGTGAATTGGTTGCGCAAGGCAAGCTTGGAAAATTGCGTGTGGTGCAAGTGGAATATCCGCAAGAATGGTTAACCCAAGCGGCGGATGAAAATAACAAACAAGCGTCATGGCGTACTGATCCGGCGCGCTCCGGTTTGGGTGGATGCCTGGGTGATATTGGTACTCACGCATTTCAACTCGCACGTTTTATTTCACAACAAAAATTGGTTGCGGTGAGTTCGGATCTCACCAGTTTTGTTGAAGGTCGCCAGGTGGATGACAATGTTCACGCCATGCTACGTTTTGAAAATGGTTTGAAAGGTATGCTCTGGTCAAGCCAGGTTGCGCCCGGTTGTGAAAATGGTTTGCGTATTCGTTTGTTTGGTGACAAAGCCAGCATTGAATGGGCGCAGGAAAATCCCAACGAATTGTGGTTCACCGAATTAAATAAACCGCGCCAACGTGTCACTCGTCGCGGCGATATTGGTAGCGATATTGCGGCGCGCGGCATGCGCACACCGGGCGGTCACCCTGAAGGTTACCTCGAAGGTTTTGCCAATCTCTATAAAGATATCGCCGATATTCTTGAAGCTCGCCAAAAAAATGAAAAACATTTTTTACAGGATTGGATACCCAACATCGAAACCGGTGTTGAGGGTATGCGCTTTATTCAGGCTGTGATAGATTCGTCGCGGCAGGATGGTGTGTGGGTGAAGTTGTAAAAATTTTTTGTTGGGTTTTACGAAATTATTTTTAACCGTAAGAAAAAGACCCCACCCTAACCCTCCCCTTGCCAGGGGAGGGAACTAGCTCCTCCCCCTGGCAAGGGGGAGGTTGGGAGGGGGTCACAATCACAATAATTTTTTTAAAAATAAAAAAGGTAAAAACATTATGATCAAAACTATTAACCCTGATCGTTTATTCGCGGCTTGTTGTATTGCGTTAATTGTCACGGCTATGACCTTTGCAATTCGTGCAGGTATTCTCAATCAATTAAGTGCCAGTTTTCAATTTACCGATACAGAATTAGGTTGGATCAACAGTATGGCGTTTCTGGGTTTTCCGGTTGCCATGATGGTGGGTGGATTGCTGTATAACTCCTTGGGTGCTCGCACCTTAATGTATTTGGCATTTGTATCGCATTTGTTAGGTTTGATTTTAACTATCACCGCTGATGGTTTCTGGACCTTGTTAATTTCGACATTCTTTATCGGATTCGCCAACGGTTCTGTTGAAGCCGCCGCTAACCCATTAATCGCCGATATTTATCACACTAACAAAACCACCAAGCTCAACAAATTCCACATGTGGTTCCCTGGCGGTATTGTGATTGGTGCGTTGATTTCTACTTTGATGACCAAGTTGGGAATGGATTGGCAAATGCAAATTGCGGTGATGTTAGTGCCCACAGTGATTTACGGTGTGATGATTTTCGGTCAAGCCTTTCCTGAAATGGCTAACTCCGAAACCTCTACTAAAAATAATTTGCTCGCATTAATTTCGCCATTATTTATTTTGATGATGATCACCATGACCATCACTGCCACTACTGAACTGGGCACTCAACAATGGGTTGAAAGAATTCTCGGTGCATCCGGTGCTCATCCTATGTTGATTCTGGCAATGGTCACTGGCTTGATGGCAGTGGGGCGTTATTTTGCTGGCCCTGTTATTCATGCATTGAATCCTGTTGGTGTGTTGCTGGCATCGTCAGTTTTTGCAGCAATCGGTATTTATTTGATGAGCATGGCCTCTGGTGGCATGGTTTACGTTGCAGCAATTGTTTTTGCATTGGGCGTAATGTATTTCTGGCCAACCATGATTGGATTTGTTTCAGAATATCTACCCAAGACTGGTGCGCTGGGTATGTCATTGGTGGGTGGTGCCGGTATGTTCGGTGTGAGCATGTGGAACCCGATTATTGGTGGCTGGTTGGATGATGCCAAAGCAGAAGCGGCAGCAAGCGGCATGACAGGTTCTGCAATTGAATTGGCAGCAGGTCAAGCAACGCTGGCGAATTTGGCTTTGTTCCCTGTAGTGCTGATTTTTATCTTCGGTGGTTTGTTTATCTTCCGCAAAAAATACATGAAATAAATTTTTGTTCTGCTTCAAATAAATCACGATACACAAATAAAAACGCCCGATTAGATCGGGCGTTTTTATTTCAGCAACAGAAATTGTTACAACAAAAAATCCACACCAATTTCCGGAAACTCTGCTTTTATTTCACTGACACTGGTTTGCAAAACCTGATCCGCTTTGATTGGCCCCTGATACTCACAAATAGCAACATAAGCGAGATTGATGATGTGCTGCATCACGGTGTGATTAAGTTTAAGATCATGTCGTAAAGGCGTAATGCGATTCAACCACTGTTGCAGAACCAGTCTTTCCTGTGTGGTGATTTTCACTTTTGTTAAATTTTCCAAAACATAAAGCCGGGTTCGTGTCGCCATTTCATCATTCAAACTCTCGATAAGTTTTTCTACCAAAAGAACAAATACCATCAACTCATTCATATAGCCAGATGAGATGTTGGAGACAATATTTTTTCTGACGCGCTGAGCTTGTTGTTGGCGAGCTTGACGCTCATCTTGCAATGAAGAAAAAGCAGTCACCAGCGATTGCAACATGCGTGATCGTAAGTGTGCAACTTCTACATCGTGACATAACTCGCGCAAATAATGCTGCAACGCAAAATGGTTTTGATGTGAATATTTTTCATCCCACAGATTTAACGCATTGGCCAATTGACGCCCCTGAATAAAGGGCGTCAAGGCATCTTTAATCGCTTGTCTTTTTTGCAATGAGTTCACAGTTGGCTCCGATTAGTTTTTTGATTGGAGTGAATCTGTATTCAATGCGGCTGTATTTTGAAATTCGGGATAACCTATTTCGGCATGCTCGGTAAAATCCAAACCTCGTTGCTCGTGAAGACTACTGGCGCGCATACCAATGGTTTTATTAATCAACCAATAGCTGATCAATGCCACGCCAAATCCCCAGGCAAATGCAACCAGAACTCCCAAGGCCTGAACCCCGATTCGATTGGGATCGAACAAATCCCCTGCGTAAAAAATACCGGCTGCCAGAGTGCCCCACACGCCGCAAAATCCGTGAACACTGACTGCATCCACCACGTCGTCCAATTTAAAGCTGGTGATAAATCGCGGCCCCACCAGGGTAATAAATCCTGCTATCAAACCGGTAATAATTGCAAAATGAGGTTCCATACTGGCGCAGCCTGCGGTGATGCTAACCAATCCGCCCAAGCTGCCATTTACCGTTCCGGTTAATAAAATCGGCTGTTGGAATAAACGGGTGGAAAACATATAACCCAAGGCTCCGGCACAAGCCGCCAGATGCGTATTTAATGCGATTTTTCCAAGATCCATATTGGCTGCCAGCGTTGATCCCGCATTAAAACCAAACCAGCCGAACCACAAAATAAATCCACCTATAGCGACTGAACTCAGGTTGTGGCCGGGAACCTGACGGGCTTGTCCATTGGCAGCAAAACGGCCCAGTCTCGGCCCCAGAATTAAAATACCGGCGAGTGCAACCCAACCACCAATCGAATGCACAACGGTCGAACCGGCAAAATCAATAAATCCCATGGCTTTTAACCAACCTTCACCACCGTGCGCACTGCCCCAGGCCCAACTGCCAAATACCGGATAAATCAATCCCGCAATCACACAGGCACCGATTAAATAGGCATTGAAATGAACCCTCTCAGCCATGGCGCCGCTGGCGATGGTAGTGGTGGTAGCAGCAAACATCATTTGAAAAAACAGAAAAGTCCAATCCCATTGACTGAGTTCCGAGGGCATAAAATGGCTCCAGCCAAACCATCCGGATTGATTGGCACCAAACATTAATCCATAACCTATAGCCCAAAAAATAATGCTGCAAACACAGGCATCCATGTAATTTTTCATCAATACATTCACGGCATTTTTTGCGCGTGACATGCCGCTTTCTACCAAAGCAAAACCCGCCTGCATAAAAAACACCAACGCACCGGCAATCACAACCCACATGCTATTAATCGATACCGACAGGCTGGCATCATCTGCAACAGCACTGACCGGTAAGAGCAACAACAAACTGAACAACAATTTTTGTAAGCCACGCATAATAAAATCCATCAACCAATTAATCTGGCATTAGCAACCGGCGTGCCACAGCAAAAACCCTGTTAAATCAGGAAATTTATTGAATAGATGTAGAGTGCGCGACCTAAAAAGGTGCAAACATGCAGATGCCGTGCACTGAAATGCATTAAAAATGTGCGTCGGTTTTGTGATGAATATTGCGACTTAGTCTTTGATCTAAAAAGAAATTTTTATTTATAAATCAAAAAACATAATGATGGAATCAATATGAATTGATGTGATGCTCAATCAGAGTGCGGAAAAAGTGTGTGAATTAAATCTGGCAAAACACAATTTTTCCGCAAACAAAGATTCTAATCCGATTTGGGTGGCTCTATTGGAACCAGCTCCAAAACCAGACCGGAGGATTTAACTCCAGGTGGAGGGCCACGACGTTTACTTGTAGCGGCCGCAGCAGCTGGCGCGCTATTTTTTTGTTCAGCCGTTTTCTTTTCTGCCTGCGCCACCGCCAGGGCTTGTTGTTTTTCAGCGGCTTTGATTTTTAACTGCTCCACCATTTGACGACATTTATCAGCCTGCGCTTTCATATTGGGTAACTCAGCAAGCGTGTCTGCCAGCAAGGTATAAGCTTCGGGTAATTTGCCAAAATCCGGATAAAGTTTATGCATGCCATTCAATAACTTCACAGCCAACTTCAAATCGCCTTGTTGCTTGAGCAGGCCCGCCAGTTGTACACGCATATCCGGTGAATCCGGTAAATAATCCGGCGCCAGATGCAATATTTGTTTAAAACAAATTGTTAATTTATCAAACCGTTTTTTTCGATTGAGAAATTGCAAATAGGTCAAACCAAAATCTTCCATCAATGTTGCTTTTTTGCAGCTGTAAATCAGATCAAAAAACTTATCAAAAAATATCGCTTCATTAGGAAAAAGTTTGAATGCCTGATAATAAAGATCAACTACTTTTTCGTAATTGCCCTCTTTTAAAAAGATCGAAATTTTTGCAGCAAGACGCTCAGCATCGTTGCGCTCGGAAAGATGCGTTTCTTCATCAGAACGTGCGCTGTAACCCAACTGACTTTGATATTGAAATAACATATATCCCATCAAGTGAAAAATAACCACTGTGTAGTAATTGGAGATGACAGCCTGGGTTAAATAGGACACAGCCGGGAACATGGAACCAATTAATTGATGTAGCACACCAACCGACGACATCATGATCATGATGAACGCCAGTATTAACCCATAAGGCAAACCTATAGCAGTAATTAACGAAAATACTGATGCCGGATTAAGCGCTTCAAACATACTTTCACTTTGCGCAAATCGAATCAATATGGCGGGCATGGCGATCATAATTAAAAGCCCGACTATGCCGCCTAATGCAGGACTCGCATAATAAGCACCACCTGCCAATACACCGAGCAAAATAAAAATTAAAAATAACTGCAATATAATTTTAATGGTGCCTTGATAAGCATCCATTACATCGGGTGCGGTCATTTCACCATGAGAAGTGCGCTCAAGACAGGTAAATGCGTATTTCATGATTGCGCCAGTGGCAATCAAATAAAGAGGTATTGCAATAAAAAATAAAAAAGGAATTAGCATGGCAATCACAGTCATGATGGCTGTGATTATAATCATGCTCATGGAGGCAGAATTAAGCGGATATTTAAACGCTTCTGACAGGCGCCGCCAAAAGGGTTCGACTTTGTTGGTTGAGCCCAAACTCTCCAACACAACTCCACAAGCAAAACATCTTGGTTGATCTTTTTCGTCATCAACACACTGATCACAAAAAAATGTATTGCATTGATGACAAACAAATGTAGCGCCATCCAAGGGATGATATTTACAGTAATCCATTCGCGGCTCCTTGGGACAGTTGGCTGGCTAAAAACTCGTAATGCGCCGCTTTTTCACTGTCTTTTAATCGTTGAAATGCCGTTGCCAGTTTGGTGGCAAAAATTCCCAATCTGGGATTTTTGGAATTATTCTGTTGCAATTGTTTAAAAATTTCTTCTGCTGATTTCGGGTTTTCCAAATTGACCAATTGCAAGCCTAATTTAATCGCTGCCTGCTCGGGAACCTGCTGTTGGATTTCCGGATTTTCTTGCCAGACTTTATCCAGTTTTTTGATATCGGTTTGTGTAAAACTGCTTGTCAATAAACCCAGAGCCGCTTCTGTATAATCAGTGCCGCGAGAAATTTTTAATAAATTATAACGCAGTATCGCAGATTCAAAATTCAAACCCTGTGCTTGAATCAATTCATTAACACAATGCAGCGCTCGATCAAATCGATGTTTATCGATGTAGCTGTAAATTTCTGCCAGCTTTTCACGACCAGGATCAACCGCTTGATCCTGTTCAATATAGTTTTGATTAAACATGGATCGATTAAATACCCAGGCAAGACCAATCAATACTGCACCAGCACCAAATCCACCGGCATGTGCCATAAAAGCAATATTGGATTCAGTGTCGTAATAGTAACTGTAAATTTCTTTACCCAGATAAAAAGGTAGAATTAATAAAGCAGGTGCGCGCAAGTAACCAACAAAAAAGAAAAACCAATAAAAAAACTCAATTTTTTTCAAGCGAAATACGGCAAGGTACATGGCCATCACGCCCGATATAGCACCTGATGCACCAACCAATGGTTGTGAGCTGCTCCAATCAGACGCAACTTGTGCAAAGCCTGCTGCAAAACCTGATAACAAATAAAACAACAAAAATCGCCAATGGCCAATCGCTGCTTCAACAGCAAATCCGCATACCACCAAAAAAAACATATTGCCTAACATATGCATCATATCGCCATGCAAAAATTGATGCGTTAAAAAACTGCTGACATGCAGATCATTGGCAATCAATCCATTTTCTACAAAGCTCAAGGAATTAAACAGGCGATCTATTTCCGTGCGTTCGATAATCCACACATCGTAAACTTCGGATGGAAAATATTGATAAGCTTTGTCTTTGAGATAAATGAAAAAATCGTCGCGACCCAATAGATCAAACACTATGGCTTCAACATCTTCGTCTTTGAGTTGCTCGCGATAGTCTTTTAATAATTTGGTTTCTTTTTTGTCTTCCAGATATTTTTCAAAAAAGGGCCATTCGTGTTCAAGGTATCCAGCAGTTTGATACTTGATTACGGCCTCGAACACTTTGCGGTTATCACCACTCTGATAAAGGAAAAAAACCATTACATTGATCAACACCAATGTAAATAAAACGACAGGCGCATTACGCCAATCCAGTTGCTTTTCGGTAGGAACAATAATCATCGATGCCTTCCCTGAGGATGTGTTGAAGGGTGGCACCGATTTTATACGTGAGAGGGTCTCAATGTAAAACAACGCAGGTTAAAAAGTGATGTCTGCGATTATTTCGGGATTTTTTCCTGATGGAAGTAAGGAGATCTGTGTCCGTAAATAATACCCTCATGACCCGGCGACAAAAGTCGGTGACTGGCAATACCGGCATATTTGTAGGAATCATCCACAAGATTATTAATAACCTGATCAACAATGGCGCCTATTATCATCCCCGCCAATCCCCCCTGATTATTCGAGGCTTTATGTTCACCGTTGGATGCACGCGCCTCGCCCGTCCACAAGACTTGGCCCGTATATAAATCCACTAATCGCGCACGCGCAGCGACGACTATCTCACTGGAAAACAAATTAAATTCCGGACCATATTTTGTCACTTCGGTATACAACACTGCATCTGCACCAAAAATTTCCCGCAACTTTTCAGGTGATATATTTTTGGCTTCTGCACCAAGATGTATGCCGTTTTCCCTGAACGCTGCATCCATCAGTGCAACTGGCACAACGTAATATCCAGCTTCTGCAATCGGTCGTGTCATTTGCGCCAACATAGCGTAAGTCGCTCGTACATCCGGTGATTGATTGTCTGGCGGTAAAATTAAAATCGATTTTGGTTGGGCTGCCCGGAATGCAGAATAATCTTTTGGTGGCTGGGATACGCAACCGGTCATTAGCAGAATCAAAAATAATAATGTCCAGCGAACTTTATTCATGCGGTTGATCCTTTTTCTGCGCAAACTTTTTCAATAAAAAATCCATGAAAGGTGCTGATTCCGGAAATAAGGTTTTTTCTGTTTCCAATGCTCGTTGCATATCGGCATATCGGCCTAACTCACCGTACAACAATCCCAAATGCGCATAAAACCCTGGAGGAATATTCGCGGGATTGCTGGTGGTGTGCAGGTTTTTTTCAAGCGCTGCCAGTTGTTGTTCGGGGCTGGATGTTTTCTGCAGATAGGCATAAACCTGATCTTCATAATCACCCCAGTGATACAAAGGTTTTGGTTGGGGGCTGCAAGCTCCCAACCCCAGCAGAATTAAAATCAATAATAATTTGCGAGCTATTTGCAGTGACAACATAAATCTATCCTGAATATTTATTGTCTTATCGCTCCGGAATCCATAGCAGCGGCCAATTTATTAACGGCATCGCGAATCGCCAGATCCAATACTTTTCCATTCAATGTGGAATCGTAACTGGCAGTGCCGCCAAAGCCCAACACTTCGCGGTTACTCAAACTGTATTCACCTGCGCCTTGAACGGAATAAACAACTTCGGATGTTTCAACATTCACTATATTCAAACTGACTTTTGAATAAGCAACTTGCGTTTTACCTCGGCCCAAAACACCAAAAAACTGTTGGTCTCCCACTTCTTTGCGGCCGAATTCAGTCACGTCTCCGGTAATTAAATAATTGGCGCCTTTAAGTTTTTGCGATTTTTTTAACAACTCTGCTTCCTGACTCGCGGCTTGCAAATTGTCCCTGTCCATCACACTGAAACGGCCGGTTTGTTGCAAATGGGTAATCAAAATGGTTTTAGCCTGACTGCCTAATTGATCAATCCCATCAGAAAAAATCCCGCGCATAAAACTGGATCGATTATCAAATTTGCCAACAGCAATCGCTCTCTTTTCACCTTGATAATTTGCATAACTAACGGGTTTTGGTGTTTCAACTGTGCGGGATTGCTCAGTGGCACAACCCACCAAAGAAAAAATAAATACCAGTGACAATAAAATTTTATTCATGATAAATCCTCCAGATAAGTATTTTTGAATCCTACCCGGTGAAACTGAATAGGGAATTAATTCAGATCAACCGCTTGTAACAATTTGTATGTCGGTAATTATTTTGCTATCGAATCATAAACCACTACTTTGCTCCACAAGTGGCTGTAGTTTTTGATAAAGGCTTGATGAATCGGATGAACCTGATAAGCCTGTTCATCTTCAACCGTTGCAAAGAATAATAATTCCGATGCAGCATAAGTGTTATCCACCACATCACGTTTTTCCGTTGATGCGGGCACACCAATATGCAAACCTTTCACCTGCGGTATAGCTGCAAGCGTTTTAATGCCTTCGATTAATTTTTGCTGATCTTCTTTTGAATCCGGATTTTTTAACCAGAAATAAACTTGATGAGCAACAGGAGCGATTTGATGTGACATGGGCTTCTCCGTTTTGGATGTATCTGCATTACAAACAGCGGCTATTAAACAAAAGATTAAGGTTACAAATTTCATAACAACTCCTGATGAATTAAGGGTTGGATACTTTATGTAGTGACAAGATATCATTCATCCCGATTGGAGCAATCGGTTTTTAAAACCTTTACCGATTGTTTTTACTGACCTTAATCATGGTATTGAACTATTTTTGCCATAGCCAATCTATCGTCAACTCTACAAAACCTTATAGCGGGAAAGCTATGCATCGGTCAATTGGTTTTAAAACGCTGTTAGTCATTTCATTCGTTTTGATTATATTAAGTCGTACCAGCTTGGCGAGTGGCTTGAGCGATTTACAGAAAACATTAGATAGTTTTACACAATCCGCTGAGTTCACCGGGAAAATAAATGCCAGCATCAAAAATCATAGTGAAGAAGATGGTGAAATCACGACCAATACAGGTGCGACTGAATTTTCGGTAGAACAAAATCAAATAGGCTTGGAAATTCGTTATCCAAGGGCAATTCTTGAGGCTATTGATAAAGAGATTGATGCCAAAAAACAAAACCCGAAAGCACAAACTCCCAGAACTCAAGCCATGAATCGATTTAATTATCAGGAAATGGTGGTTCTGCTTAATCCGGTTAAGGATATTGAAGCGGATTTGCGAAAAGCAAAATTGGTAAAAGAAGAAAATCTTTTATATCAGGGAAAACCTGCACGATTACTGCACTTGCGAATTGATTTGGAAAAGCTAAGTGAAGAAGAGCGCAAAAAATTAAAGAAATTTAAAAACGATTTCAAAATCTGGGTAGACGGAAAGGGTGTACCTTTAGTAAGCCATTCAAAAGGCAAAGGCTCGGGAAGATTTGCATTGATGATTGGTTTTGAGTTTCATTTTGAGGTGGAAAAAACTTACACAGTTCACAACAATCGATTGCTTGTCACGTAACTCAAATCCAGTTCTGGCAATTACGGTGGCGGCATGAGTGGTGAAGAAATCATAACCGCTAATTTGAAATTGGATTAGCTTAGAGTATCAAAGCATCAACCCTGCATTAAAAATGAAGGCGATTTGATAACACTTCTCGATGTACTAGCGAAAGACTTCGGTGTTATCGGAGTCTTTTCAGATTGGACTGTAACTACCAAATACCACTTCAATGTACGCAGTTTAAGTGATTAATCCATTTCCTTCCTCGCGTGAAAACTCGCCCATCAAGCTTCAAACTGATAGATTACATCCCCTTCATTTCAAGCTAACAAATGGCGCTTTAATCGCTATTGGGGGTTTCGAACAAATTGACTGAAACTGCTTCATGTGTGGCGTTGTGAAATACAGAACAATTAAATAGGAAAAAGAGCATGACAACTCATCTTATAGAACTGCTGAAAGATAGTGCTTATCGGCTAGATCAGTTCAAACAAAAACATATTGATACGCTGGAGTCATCAATTTCCTTGAAACATAGCGGAAAAAGTCCTGTTCCTTATGTTAACTGCATAGTTCGCGGAAAACCCATCAAGCTGACTCCAGAAGAAGCCATTCGTCAACTCTACCTGTTAGTACTTCGTGATGACTTGGGCTATCCCGTAGCTCGGATGGAACTTGAGTATTCAGTAGCGTTTGGGCGGGAAAAAAAGCGTGCCGATATTTGCATTTTCGATAAAGACAAGACGACAATCCCCTACATTTTGGTGGAGCTCAAAAAGCCCAAACTAAAAGATGGTAAAGAACAACTTAAAAGCTACTGTCACGCTACTGGCGCTCCAATGGGGGTATGGACCAACGGTCAGCAAATTTCCTATTACCACCGCAAAGACCCTAATTATTTCGAAGATATTCCGGCGATCCCATCAGCGCATGAAAAACTCTCCGACATATTGTCTGAACGTTGGACTATCGACGATCTTGTCAAACTCGACAAGCTTGTTAATGAACGCAAGTCCCTTAAAGATCTGATCCTCGAAATGGAGGACGAAGTATTGGCCAATGCCGGGGTGGATGTATTTGAGGAAGTATTCAAACTCATTTTCACCAAGCTCTTCGATGAAATGGAAAGCGGGCAAGATAAAAAGCGTCATTTGGTCTTCAAAAATTACGGTGATACCGAAAGCGAACTCAAAGCCAAAATTCAGGATTTATTTGAGAAGGCACAGGATGCTTGGGATGGTGTATTCCTAGAGAACTCCAAAATTGAACTTACACCAAGCCACCTAGCTGTATGCGTCGCCTCATTGGAAAAGGTCAAGCTGTTCAACTCCAACCTAGAAGTGGTGGACGAGGCGTTTGAGTACCTAATCAGTAAATCCAGCAAAGGTGAAAAAGGTCAATACTTTACGCCGCGCTATGTCATCGACATGTGCGTCAAAATGATGAACCCGCAAGAGCATGAGACACTGATTGATACAGCGTCGGGCAGTTGCGGTTTCCCAGTGCATGGCATTTTCCATGTTTGGGAACAAATCCGTCGCGAATTAAAAGATCCTATAGATCACCTACTTACCGCCCAAAAGAAA
Organism: uncultured Cellvibrio sp.; assembly: GCA_946482345.1. Next base: position 2,133 of record CAMLRJ010000031.1, on the reverse strand, counting down.
ACTGGCCGCTACGCCAAATACGTGGTCGATAAAGTCTTTGCTATTGATTTTGATGAGAAAGCTGTACGTGTTGGTCGAACTCTCAACCTTATTGCCGGTGACGGAGAGACTAACGTACTGCATCTCAACACATTGGATTACGAGCGCTGGTTTGAGAAAACCGGAGACGATAAAAACCCTGGTGACCGCACCTGGCAGAGCATTTATCTCAAAGGCTGGAATCGCATGTGCAAATTACGCGCTGCAAAAAATGAAAATCGCGATTTTAAGTTTGACGTTCTAATGGCCAACCCGCCATTCGCAGGCGATATCAAAGAAACTCGCATTCTTGCCCGTTATGATTTGGCGCGCTCAGTCAGTTTCGACAAAATTAACAACGTCGATTCCGTAAATCCTAATATCATCGATGCCACAAAGCGAAACCCCACCTTTCCAGAGGCCCTGCATGCCAGCCATGAAGTAATTTACCGACTGGGCGATAACACCTACCGCAAGGTGAAGGTGAAAAACCAGAATAAGGTTGGCCGCGATATTTTATTTATTGAGCGCAATTTACAATTTCTTAAACCTGGTGGACGTATGGCAGTAGTATTGCCACAGGGTCGGTTCAATAATGCTTCAGACAAAGCATTGCGCGAATATCTCGCTGAACATGGCCGTATCCTCGCAGTGATCGGCTTGCACGGAAATGTATTCAAGCCACACACTGGCACCAAAACAAGTGTGCTGTTTATTCAAAAATGGAACGACGACCCAGATGCAGGCCCGTTATGCCCGAAAGTAGAAGATTACCCAATATTTTTTGCCACCATGCAGGAGCCATCCAAAGATAATTCTGGCGATAAAATTTATCGGGCTGAACGCCATTGCATGAGTGCCAAACAAGTTGCGGAAATTGAAAAGCTGCAAGCCAAGTGGCGCAAAATTGATATAGAAGAGCACAAACTGCGCGAGTTGGCACACAACAACAAAATCACTGCGAAACAGCAAGCGCGCTTGGATGAAATTGCTGACTTACGCAAAACCAGCAAAGACGAGCTGGAAAAGGTAGCAATTAATCTTGATGCACCAAAGCTTGATAGTCACGGTCACTTAATTGTTAAACATGACTTGTTTAATCATGACGGTCTAACCGGTGATGGTATTGCCGAAGCCTTTTGTGAATTTGCCAAAAAAGAGGGCTTAAGTTTTTTTCGCTAAGCCCCTTTGATAAAGCGCGTTACAAGCGTTTGTTGGAGGGGCTGGAAATCACTGAAGTTTCGTCAAAGAAGGCATTTGGCCAAACGATCACGCACCGTATTGATCCAGAGTATTTCCAAAAAAAGCATCTCGAGGATGAGCAGTTATTAATGGCAAGAAGAGATTTTTTCGTTGCCATGTCATCAATCGGCCTTACTGTTGATGCTAGTGCTTTTTATCCATCGATCGAAGCACATTATGGGTGTGGGGATTTCCCATTTTTACGTGTTGCAGATGTGAACACCTATATCAACTACGAAACTTGCGAAACAATTCCAGAACATTTATGCAGTGAATATCCAACACTTCTAAAAGTAAAGCCTGGCGATATTGTCTTTACAAAGGGCGGTAGCATTGCCCGGATAGGATTAGTAACACGCCCCGCCGCAGTTAGTCGTGATTTGATATTTCTTAATACCTCAAATATGTCAGCTGAAGATCAAATTTTCCTTTTCCTCTATTTTCAGACAGATTTTTTTAATCGAGCCCTTCTTAGATCTAGCTCTCAAACAGCACAGCCTCACCTAACTATCACTTTAGTACGCGAGTTAAAAACTTTATCAGTCACAGGAAAATTTAAAGGGCTATTGCAGTCTACAGTTGAAACATCTTTTCGACTTCGAGAAAACTCCATAATTCGCTTAAATGAAGCCGAGGCCAGATTGCTTGATGCAATGAATCTATCATCATGGAATTCTAGCGAACCTCTTAACTATGAACGAAGTTGTCGTGATGTGTTCACGAAAGGCCGTCTAGATTCTCAGTTTTTCGCGCCTAGGGTAAGCGAGTTGATGGAACGGCTAGGCATAGATGGCATGACAATAAGTGATGTTGCCCCAGCACGGCACGAGCGTTTTAAGCCCAGTGATTCAGGGAGCTTTAACTATATCGAAA
>CAMLRJ010000030.1 GCA_946482345.1 uncultured Cellvibrio sp. | reverse complement strand
CGTCAACATGTCTAACTTGTATTGATTTAATCTTTCCTTTAAGTGGTGCGATGAATCTGGTTTTTCAATTGCTGGTGATTGCGTTTCATTTTTTATTTTTAGCGGAGAATTTCTTGAGTGAAATTGTTCTGTGAGTGTGTACTGTGGCCACCCCTGAGTAACCGGTAGTCTCACAAGATCACCAGTGTCCATCATGCGTTGCATATTTCGGTAAACGAATTGCCGGGCAGCTTTTTTGGATTGATGAATAGTGTCAGGGCTATTTAAATAGGCCTTTGTCAGGTCATCTACCGTGAATTGATCAACTGAAAGGTTTTTCAAGACATTGGAGAAATCAGGCTTGGTTTTGAAGGACTTCATGATAGATATTGGCGCTCAGTGTCTCGAATTTCGCGCCATTCTATCTTGTCTCTATCATCGAGACAATGAAAACATCTCCTTATTCACCTCAATATGAAAAACTACGCGCCTGGCTAAAAAAGCAGCGGGAAGATAGCGGTTTGACGCTACGTGAGGCGTCGCTTGCTATGGGAAGACATCATTCGGTGATTGGTAAAATGGAGCAGGATCGAAGGAAAATCGAAATCTTGGAGTTTGTGAATTATTGTTTGGTTCTTGGAGCCGACCCGCATGAAGGACTTGAGATCCTTATGCAGTCGATTGACCAAAACGATTAATCCTTCGCATTTCTCAATAAATATCAGTCTCGTCACCAATTAAAAAGTAAGCCTATATATCAATATCAGACACAATGATGCCTTTTCTTTTTCGAGAATTTATATACTCAGGTATAAATTCAAATGACACCATTACGCCTTTAGATTGATTTTGTATCGAGAGTTCGCCGCCCAGATGGCGTGCGCGCTCTTTCATGATGGCAAGGCCATAGTGATTCATTTTCTCGGGGGCGATCGGTAATCCAATACCATCATCGGTAATGGTTAGGTTTATTGCTTGAGTCTCGTTTTGCCAAAGGTGAATATTGAGATGTTGTCCATTGCTATGATGTATAGCATTTTGACTCGCTTCACGAATAATTTGCAAAAGATGTATTTCTTCATTGGGTGCAAGTGGCACATTCGCCAGTTCGAAATTTAGTTGAATGTTGATATTGGTTTGGGCTTGTAGTTGTTCGACGCTCGCTTCCAATGCTGATTTTAAACCGCTGCCATCTATTTTTAATCGGAATGTCGTTAACAGTTCACGCAGCTGTCGATACGCATTGTTTAATCCTACCCGCAATTCTTCTGCGACATCCTCCATTGTCAGTTTGTCTTCATGGTTGATGGCTTTATTTAGACGAGTAACCTGAATTTTTAAATAAGAAAGTGCCTGAGCAAGTGAGTCATGCAGTTCACGTGCAATGGCGTTTCGTTCGTGCAACACTGCAATGCGTCGCGACTGGTCCTCGTCATCTTTTAAGCTCATACCTATTGCAATTTGATCGGTTGCTGATTGAATTAGCTGTTCTTGCCAACTGGATAAAATCTGTGTTTCAGGCACTCGAACTACGATTAATCCATAATGCAGATCATTTCGTGTTAACTGAAAACGATAGACAGCTGAACCATTATTTTTTTCTACAATCCCGCGACTGGAAAGGCATTTCGAACAATTGTTTTTAGAACAGAGTTCTTTATCAATTTCGCTGGCAGGTTTAATCTGCAGGTAGGGTCGATTACCCTCGGTTGTCATTAAACACAGTTCTATATCGTTGACACCTGTAGTTTTTGCCAATCGTGAAATAATTTCGTCGTAATTAATACCTTGCGGGTTATGTTCGATGATAAATTTTGCCGTTTCATATAAAAATTGCAGTGAATTGTTGGATTGTTGTAATGCTAATGTTTTTTGATTGACCTGTTGCTCCAAATGTTCATAGCTGTTTGAGATAGAGTGGCTCATCATGTTGAAGGTATTGGCCAGCACTCCCAATTCATCATCGGATGCTGACGAAATTTCATGGCTCAAATCGCCTTGTGCGATACGTTTGGCAAGGGCAGTTAATTGGTTGAGTGGCTGTTCGACTTTTATTTTTAATGAATACATAACCATCGCTGAAACTAACAAAGTCACAAAAAGAGCAATGATTTGAACTAACCGAAAGCTTCGCACTTTTCTTTCAGCATCTTGTTGGATACTGGTAACCAGTTTGTCGAGAAGTGCTATCTGGTTGTCTAGCGTTAACTGCAAATCCGCATGATTGCCAAGATTTTTATTCGCCGAAAGCTGATCCAACAGTGGAATCACAGTGAGTTCCCAATTGGACTTTGCCTCTTGATAGAGGCCGGAAATTTTTGGAGTGCTGTGTAAAAAAGGAATGAATACCGGGTGCGCCCAAGTTTCCTCCAGTTTTGCGCGTGCGTTCTGCCAGCTGGCACGATCGGTCGTTTGATCAGCAGACAGCAAACCTAACCGATAGGTTTGCACGCGAAGTGATCCGGCAATATTGATTGCGAGAGAATCATTTTCGGCACGTTCAGATAACCAATAGGAAATTAACATGGTGCTCATTCCCAGCAGTACAATCCCTGCCAGAGCGATACTGATGCGAGTGATGATGGATTTTTTATGTGTGACAGGTTTCATGATTTTGGGCGATGTCAATACCTATTAGTGGGCAGAAAAATATGAAATTTGTATCCATTTGGATGACTTGCAGAGACGAATGAATTCATCGATAAGGTATCTATTTACCACAGGAGCAAGATAGCCTATGAACGCAGCAAAGACACATCCACAACAAGCCAAAGACATTATGACTGAAGATTTGTTGACTGCCTATGAAGGTTGGACGATTCACCGACTTGCTGATTTTTTTATTAATCGGCAAATATCAGCTGCGCCAGTTATTGCATCGGATCATGAGTTGGTGGGCGTCGTGAGTATTGGTGATGTATTTAAATTCAACAACGCAAATGAGAACAGCAAATCCGACGCGTTGCGCAATCATTACCGCGATACTTGTGGTCAGGAAATCAACGAAGAGTTATTGCGCAGCTGGGTAAAGGATGCCGATAAAAACTGTACTGTTCACCAAATTATGAATAAAGAAGTGATCAGTGTTGATGATACTGCCAATGTTGAAACAGTTGCCAAAGTGTTGTTGGATCGACACATTCATCGGGTATTTGTGACTAATGCCGATAATAAAGTTGTGGGTGTTATTACCGCTATGGATGTACTCGGCACGTTGGTTAATTAGCTCAGCGTTATTTGCGTGACAATGTTGTTCACATGACGTTAATCCTCGCTATGGCGGGGATTTTTTATCTGAAAATCTGGTTTTGTAATTTGGAGTACCCCTTTTGTGTTAAGTGAGTAATTTCACTTGGGATACAAACAAATAAAAAAACTTTTCCTCAATTAAATCAATAAATTACATTTTTATTCTTACTACTCCTAAAGAGGTAGATGGGGCATTTGCGTGCATTTTGGCTCAGTTGGCAAGCCGCTCATGAAAGCGCAGTATTCATTGGTCAATGCTAATACTGAAGTGAATCTGAGGAGCGGCAATAGCATGAGTCATTTACTTGATAAATTACGGTTTTTTAAAAAGCGTCAGGAATCCTTTGCAGAAGGACATGGCGTTACTACTAACGAAGATCGCACATGGGAACAAGGTTACCGCCAACGCTGGCAGCACGACAAAATAGTGCGTTCGACTCACGGCGTAAATTGCACTGGTTCATGTAGTTGGAAAATTTATGTTAAAGATGGATTGATCACTTGGGAAACTCAGCAGACTGATTATCCTCGTACACGCCCTGATTTACCCAATCACGAACCACGTGGCTGCCCAAGAGGTGCAAGTTATTCCTGGTATATCTACAGCGCCAACCGATTGAAGTATCCGAAAATACGTCAAGCATTGGTTGAGCTTTGGCGAGAAGCCCGTCAGGAATATTGCGATCCAGTCGAAGCCTGGGAATCGATTGTGGAAGATCCTGTGCGTGCGCAACAATACAAATCACGTCGTGGTTTGGGTGGTTTTGTGCGCGCCAATTGGGGCGAAGTGAATGAAATTATTGCTGCCGCCAATATCTATACAGCGAAACGATACGGTCCCGATCGCATCAGTGGTTTCTCTCCCATACCGGCTATGTCGATGGTGTCTTATGCCGCAGGTTCACGTTACCTCTCGTTAATTGGTGGCAACTGTTTAAGTTTTTATGATTGGTATTGTGATTTACCGCCATCATCACCTCAGGTTTGGGGTGAGCAAACCGACGTGCCTGAATCGGCGGATTGGTACAACTCTAATTACATCATCGTTTGGGGTTCAAATGTTCCGCAAACACGTACACCCGACGCACATTTTTTATCGGAAGTTCGTTACAAAGGCACCAAAACTTGTGTCATTACATCGGATTATTCCGAGGCATCAAAATTTGGCGACACCTGGTTATCACCCAAGCAAGGAACCGATGCTGCATTAGGCATGGCCTTTGGTCATGTGATCTTGAAAGAATTTCACATCGATCAACCCAGTGAATATTTCACTCGCTACATCAAACAATACACCGATATGCCAGTGTTGGTGATGCTGGAAAAAAACGGCGAGCATTTAACTCAGGGGCGTTTTTTACGTGCATCAGATTTAATTGATAACTTGCAGCAACAAAATAATCCGGAATGGAAAACAATTTCAATTAATGCAAAAACCAATGAACTGATTAGCCATAATGGTTCGATCGGTTATCGTTGGGGGCAAAGTGGCAAATGGAATTTGGAGCAGCGCGATGGCGTGAATGGCAATGAAGTTGATTTACATCTTTCGTTAAAAAATCATTGCGACGAAGTTCTGGATGTTGCCTTTCCTTATTTTGGTGGAAGGGAGCATGAGTACGGCTATTTTGAACACACAGAACACACAGATATTCAATTACGAAAAGTTCCAGCGCGAAAAATTATGCTGGCGAACGGTGAAACCCAATGGGTCGCTAGCGTATTCGATTTAATGGTGGCTCACTATGGTGTTGACAATGGATTGGGTGATGCAAATGTTGCCAAGAGTTTCGACGATGACGCACCTTACACACCCGCATGGCAAGAAAAAATTACCGGCGTAAAACGTGAAGATGTGATTCGTGTTGCGCGTGAATTTGCACGTACTGCTGATAAAACGCATGGTCGCTCGATGGTGATTGTAGGGGCTGCACTCAACCACTGGTACAACATGGATATGAACTATCGCAGCTTGATTAACATGCTGATGATGTGTGGTTGCGTGGGTCAAAGTGGCGGTGGCTGGGCGCACTATGTTGGGCAAGAAAAATTGCGGCCACAAAATGGTTGGGTGCCTCTGGCATTTGCTTTGGATTGGCAACGTCCGCCTCGTCAAATGAACGGCACTTCATTTTTTTATAATCACGCCAATCAATGGCGCTATGAAAAATTGGATATGAGCGAAGTGGTGTCGCCACTTGCCAATAAAGAAAAATGGTCTGGCAGTATTATTGATTTTAATTCACGCGCTGAACGTATGGGCTGGTTGCCATCTGCTCCACAACTTGCAACCAATCCGTTGCATATTGTTGCTGCCGCAGCAGCGGTTGGGAAAGATCCCAAACAATATGTAGTCGATGAATTAACTTCCGGCCGATTGCAGTTTGCCTGTCAGGACCCTGACTCACCGCAAAATTTTCCACGCAATATGTTTATTTGGCGCTCCAATTTATTGGGTTCCAGTGGCAAAGGCCATGAATATATGTTGCGACATTTGCTGGGTACTAAACACGGTTTGTTAGGAAAAGATTTGGGACCCGATGGCAAAAAACCGGAAGACATTACATGGCATGAGCAAGCAGTGGAAGGCAAAGTCGATTTGCTGGTGACACTGGATTTCAGAATGTCCACTACCTGTTTGTATTCCGACATAGTGTTGCCAACCGCAACCTGGTACGAAAAAGATGATATGAATACATCGGATATGCATCCGTTTATTCATCCTCTAACTAAAGCGATTGATCCGGTTTGGGAATCGCGTAGCGATTGGGATATTTTTAAAGGCATAGCCAAAGAATTTTCCAATCTCTGTGGAAAACATTTAGGTGTTGAAAAAGATTTTGTCACCCAACCCATGATGCACGACACGCCGGAAGAGTTAGCGCAACCCTTTGGTGTAAAAGCCTGGTGGAAAGGGGAGTGCGATGCAATACCCGGTGTAACCATGTCGAATATGGTAGTTGTTGAACGTGATTACCCGAACACTTACAAACGTTTTACATCACTTGGACCCTTGCTGGAAAAATTGGGCAATGGCGGCAAAGGCATTAAGTGGGACACCAAAGAAGAAGTCGAGTTTCTTGCAAAACTTAATCATGTTCATACCGATGAAGGTGTGCATCAAGGGCGCCCCAAAATTGAATCGGCGATAGATGCATGCGAAGTGATTTTATCACTGGCCCCGGAGACTAACGGCCATGTTGCAGTTAAAGCTTGGGATGCTTTATCAACAATAACCGGTCGCGATCATACTCACCTTGCCAAACCCAAAGAAGAAGAAAAAATTCGCTTCCGCGATATTGTTGCGCAACCGCGAAAAATTATTTCGGCACCGACCTGGTCTGGTCTTGAAGATGAACATGTTTCTTATAACGCAGGTTACACCAATGTCCATGAATTAATTCCCTGGAGAACTGTGACAGGTCGCCAACAGTTTTATCAAGATCATGAATGGATGCGTGATTTTGGCGAGCAGCTTTGTAGTTATAAACCGCCCGTCAATTTAAAAACGATTGAGCCGGTTAAAAATCGTCAACCTAATGGCAATAAAGAAATTGTGTTGAATTGGATTACACCGCATCAGAAGTGGGGCATTCACAGTACCTATTCAGATAATTTATTAATGCTGACGCTTTCACGCGGTGGCCCAATTGTTTGGATCAGTGAAGTTGATGCCAAAGATGCCGGTATTGAAGATAACGATTGGATTGATGTGTTTAACGTGAACGGAGCGATTGCGGCACGCGCCGTAGTATCACAACGTGTTCCACAAGGCATGAGCCTGATGTATCACGCGCAAGAACGTATTGTGAATATGCCAGGTTCTGCGTTAACCAAAACCCGTGGCGGCATGCACAACTCGGTCACGCGTGCGGTAATGAAACCAACGCACATGATTGGTGGATACGCGCAACAGGCTTATGGATTTAACTATTACGGCACTGTCGGTTGTAACCGTGATGAATTTGTTGTGGTGAGAAAAATGAAAGATGTGGATTGGTTGGATACACCTTGATGAAGGTCTGCTCATTCTCTGCAGAAGTGGATAAAAAACAATTCAATCTTTCTAAAAAATTCTCGAATCAAGAAGAGGCAAAAAAATGAAAGTTCGCGCCCAAATAGGCATGGTATTAAATTTGGACAAGTGTATTGGTTGTCATACCTGTTCAATAACCTGCAAAAACGTCTGGACTTCTCGCGAAGGTGTGGAATATGCCTGGTTCAACAATGTTGAAACCAAACCCGGTATTGGTTTCCCCAAAGAGTGGGAAAATCAGGACAAATGGAAAGGTGGGTGGCAGCGCAGTGCTGATGGAAAATTAACCCCGCGTATTGGTGGAAAATTGCGAGTCCTCGCGAATATTTTTGCCAATCCGGATTTGCCGGAAATTGATGACTACTACGAACCCTTTGATTTCGATTATCAACATTTGCACACAGCTGGCCCAAGTCAGCATCAGCCAACCGCTAGGCCGCGTTCCCTAATCAGTGGCCAACGAATGGAAAAAATTAATTGGGGGCCAAACTGGGAAGAAATTCTCGGCACCGAATTTGAAAAGCGTAAAAAAGACAAAAACTTTGATGATGTTGTGCAAAAAGAAATCTACGGGCAATTTGAAAAGACATTTTTGATGTATTTGCCGCGTTTGTGTGAACACTGTTTAAACCCGGCTTGTGTTGCTTCTTGTCCATCCGGCGCTATCTACAAGCGCGAAGAAGATGGCATAGTCTTGATTGATCAAGACAAATGTCGTGGCTGGCGCATGTGTGTATCCGGTTGCCCTTACAAAAAAATCTATTACAACTGGAAGAGTGGTAAATCGGAAAAATGCACTTTCTGCTATCCGCGCATTGAATCAGGTCAACCCACTGTATGTTCCGAAACTTGTGTGGGACGTATTCGTTACCTGGGTGTTTTGCTTTATGACGCAGATCGAATTGCCGAAGCGGCCAGTGTCGCCAGTGAAAAAGATTTGTATCAGGCGCAATTGGATATCTTCTTGGATCCACATGATCCTGCTGTGATAGCCGCTGCAGAAATTGAAGGTATTCCTCAAGCCTGGATTGAAGCGGCACAGGGCTCGCCAGTTTATAAAATGGCAGTGGATTGGAAAGTTGCATTGCCGCTGCACCCTGAATACAGAACGCTGCCTATGGTCTGGTACATACCACCACTTTCACCCATACAAAATGCAGCAGAAGCAGGGCATGTGGGTATGAATGGTGAAATTCCTGATTTGAAATCACTGCGTATTCCTCTGCGTTATCTCGCCAATTTATTAACAGCGGGCGATGAAAAACCTGTGGTTCATGCGCTGGAACGAATGATTGCCATGCGGGCATTTATGCGCAGCAGGCATGTTGATGGAGAAGAGGATCTGGCAGTGCTGAAACAAGTGGGGCTTGATGTCAACACAGTGAACGAAATGTATCGCTACATGGCGATTGCCAATTATGAAGATAGATTTGTGGTACCTACCAGTCACCGTGCTTATGCTGAAAACGCTTACGATTTAAAAAGCAGTTGCGGTTTTAGTTTCGGTAATGGTTGTGGTGATGGCAATAGTGAGGTGAATTTGTTTGGCACCAAAGCTAAAGGTGTTCGCCAAGTTATTCCCGTAACGATTCAGGAGTAGTGCCATGACAATATTAAAACTGTTTTCATTACTACTGGATTATCCCACTGATAATTCGGTGGAGTTAATTGCCGAGATTAAAAATCATTTGGCAGCTAGCGAACTGTCCAACAATAGCAAACAAGGTGTTAAACAATTGTTGGTTCATTTTACTGATCATCCACTGCTGGATTTACAATCTGATTATGATTCGATGTTTGAGCGTGGTCGTTCATTATCCTTGCATTTATTTGAGCACATTCATGGCGAATCCCGTGATCGTGGTCAAGCCATGGTGAATTTGCAACAACAATATCGCGACGCTGGATTGGATATTGGTGTAAAAGAATTGCCGGATTATTTACCGCTTTATTTGGAATTTTTGTCAACTCAGGGCGAAGAAAATTCTCGTATAGGCTTGGAAGAAATCGCGCCTATATTAGCTGTGCTTGCTTGCCGTTTGGATCAACGACAAAATCCCCATGCCGCCATCTTCCATAGCTTGCTGGAATTATCGGGAGCGGACATTAATCTACAAGATGTCAGTAATCAAATTCGTGAAGAAAAACCGGATTACACACCTGATGCGTTGGATAGAGTATGGGAAGAAGAGGCCGTCAGTTTCAGTGCCAATCAAAACGCTGATGCCTGCTCCAGCGCAATTAATCGACCAACCCAACAACAAAGCCGCGATCATGTTGAATACCTCAATCTTGAGGATCTACTCAAATTACAACCCGCTGCCTCGGTTTAGGAGCTGTTATGAATAGTATGAATACTTTTTTATTTGGTTTGTATCCTTACATTGCATTGTTTATTTGTTTTATCGCCAGTTGGATTCGTTACGACCGTGAACAATACACCTGGAAAGCCAGTTCAAGCCAACTGTTAGAAAAGAAACAACTGACAGTGGGTAGCCGCTTATTTCATGTTGGCATTATCACAGTATTGTTGGGGCATTTTGTCGGTTTACTAACACCGGTTGAGGTGTGGCATCTATTGGGTATAGAAGCGCATCACAAACAATTAATTGCCATGGGACTAGGTGGCGTATTTGGATTTATTTGTTTTATTGGCTTGACCATTTTATTAAAGCGCCGTTTGTTTAATCCGCGTATTCGTGCGACCAGTAGCACTATGGATATATTGGTTTTGTTATTGCTTTATGCACAATTAATTCTGGGGTTGGCTTCTATTTTCGTTTCTGCGAAACACACTGATGGTGCAGAAATGTTGTTGCTGATGAGTTGGGCGCAAAATATTGTCACATTTGATCCAATGGAAGCCTCAGCCGCTATTTTATCAGTGCATTGGATTTATAAACTACATGTGTTTTTAGGCATGAGTTTGTTTGTAGTGTTCCCATTCAGTCGATTGGTACACATTGCCAGTGTTCCGGTGAAATATCTGGGTCGCAATTATCAAATTGTACGTAAAAAGGCTTGGCGTTAAGCAGCAGGAGAAAATCAGATGATACAAGTTAATCAAGTGATTCTGAATGAGCAGCGCATCCTGAGTGAGATGCAATATCACCCCGCATCTTCACAACGCGAAGCTATGATGAAGGCGGCGGAAGCATTGATTATCGGTGAATTATTGCGGCAGCGTGCAGTGGCCTGTGGCATAACATCAGCGGCCAATCCTGATTCCGATGCTGCGGAATTCGTTGATTTACTCTTGCAACAAGAGTTGCGAATACCCCAAGCAACAGAAGATGAGTGCCGTCAGTATTTTAATTCCAATCCGCAGAAATTTATTTCCTCGCCTTTGATTGAGTTGCAACATATTTTATTGGCTGCCACTGACGATGAACTGGATAGAATTAGTGTTAAACAAGAAGCAGATGCATTGTTGATCAAATTGCAACTGGGGCATAGCTTTGATGACTTGGCAAAAACTTGTTCATCTTGTCCGTCAAAAGATCAAGCCGGTGACTTGGGTGTGATCAGCCGTGGTCAAACAGTGCCGGAGTTTGAACGTAAAATTTTACAGTTGCCGCTCGGGTTACATTCTCAGCCCATTGAAAGTCGATATGGTTTTCATTTGGTCAAGATCAATCGAATTACACCTGGGCAGCCCCAGTCGTTTGAAGAGTGCAAACAACGAATTGCCGATTACTTACAAGAACGCGTTAAACGCAAAGAGATGGCACATTATATTCAACAACTCATTAGTGAAGCCGACATAGAAGGTTACGATTTTTCTGTACCGGCATCACCCTTAATGCAGTAAATATTGATAGAGAAATTGATAGAGAGGTTATTATGGAGTTACTTGATAGAAGTTTAGGTCAATTGGCCAGAAAAATTCCTGGAGCAACAGCAGTATTTCATCAACATGGGTTGGATTTTTGTTGCGGTGGAAATAAAAGTCTACGCAAAGCAGCCGAAGAAAAAAATCTGGATCCAGTTGGAATTGGGCAAACGTTACAATCGATGGTTGATCAGCAAGATCCGCCCGCAACCGATTCAATGCCTCTGCCGGAATTAATTGATTATATTCTAGAAAATTTTCACGCCGTGCACAGGCAAGAGTTACCTGAATTAATTCGTCTTGCTGATAAAGTTGAGCGGGTTCATGCGGATAATCCTGATTGCCCAAGAGGTTTAACTGCACATTTAATGTATATGGCACAAGAGCTGGAATCTCATATGCAAAAAGAAGAAATGATTTTATTTCCTATGATTAAACAGGGTGCAGGTTCGATGGTAATGGGGCCAATTGGTGTTATGCGTCATGAGCATGATGACCACGGTGCAGCCTTGGCCGAACTTGAGCGTATCACTCAGGGTATTCAGCACACCCAGCTCAAACGACACTATGCCAGGCGGAGTTGTCGCAAGATTATGTTGTTGAAATCGCTGGTTACCGTCATTTTCAAACCAAACCAGACTGTTGCGATTTTTATCTTCCCAAAAATTGATGAAACTGCTCGCAACAACATCCATATCGCCGTCGCCATCAACGTCGCCCGCCACTGCACTGGCAATACCATAAGACCGTCCGATTTCATGAAACACAAATTGTAGACTGCCGGTGTTTTCCAACCATTGAACACCGTGATAGGGTTTTGGATCCATTTGGGTGTCGTAGGCGTCACCATTAGTTAACAGAATATCCTGATCACCATCTTTATCCATATCCGTCAATCGCATACTGGTTGATCCAAACATGGGATGTGGAGCGCGGGAGATCAGTTGCGGTGTAAATTGTTTATTGTCGGTGGCGATAAAGGCAACAATCATTTCATGTTGCTGGGAAATTAAACTGACAAAATCCATTTTGCCATCATTGTTTAAATCCGTTGGTGTGATATTTAATGCTCCACTTAAATCCAACAGTAGATGCTTGATATTTTTATTCTTGCCTTGATTTTCAAGCCAAAACACTTCGCCGGTTTCATTGCCACCAAAGGCAGCGACTGCGAGATCCAGGTCGCCGTCGGCATCTATATCAAGTGCTCTGGCTTCTATGGCTCTGGGAATATTTTCGACCAGTATTTCTTTTTCAAACTGACCGTTTTTCGATTGCCGCAATAGAAATACTTTGCCTACCATTTTTTGTGACGGTGGAAATTCACCCAGATCCGTCACTATCACATCTATGTCACCATCAGCATCGTAATCGACCGCCTGGGTATAAATTGGAATTTGTACATCCGCTATCTTTTGTTCCGTCCAATCATCTTTTAATTTTGTAACCAGTGTCACTTGCTTTTTCTCGGCATCGCTAATCAAGAACTCGAAGGCATTATCCTGAAAAATTTTGACTCGACTGATGTGACCAATAAAAGGAATTTTTGATTTTGTGCCTATATCCGTTAAATTAAAAATAGGATCTTTTTTGTATGGCGTATTGTAAGGCAACTTGGGTAACTCAGTGGGGCTGCTGCCGTAGTAGTAAGCCGTAATATCGGTGACCACATCCTGAGAAAGATGATCGGGGCCAAATTTTTCATGCGAGAATTTTTCCATTATTTTGATAACGTAAGGCCAATCCCGTTTTGGGAGTAGCGCAGGTGACGGCACTTTATGGCACGCACCACAATGCTGGTTCACCAATTCGAGTATGGTATTAATATCTCTTGGTTTTTTGTCTTCTGCTGTGGCTGCCTGAAACCAAGGGATAAGGCAGACCAAACATAATAGATATTGGATTGTTACAGGTAACTTCAATTTACACTCCGGTGCCGACTAATTTTGGTGATGGTTTATTGCGTTTATATATAGCTTATGTTGCACAGGTATTCAGGACTCAGATATGAGATCCTGATAATACCTGGCTGGCAGTGTTGATGATAGAACAGCTGTAATTGAGTAAAATTATCCGGAGTTCGATTTCAATTGGACTTACAGTATTGGTTAATAAAATCTCTATGGCTGGGCATGGATGCAATTTTTTGATTAATAGGCAGCGCAATACTGGATAAAAATTTATTCAAGTTGTTATCAGACATAGTCGAGACGCTATTATGATAGTATTTAGGTGTAATCCCCTGACCTAACATCACTTGCATCCAGGAATTTACACTAAACAATTCATATGGGCCATGATACACCTGTGCATTTTGGCTAAATAAATCAATACGGTGTGCAAGTGTTGGTGAAATTGCTCTTTGCTTGCAATCACGCCAAAACTGGGTGTCAACTCTTTGTGTCGCATGATAATGAAGAATAATAAAATCCCGAATGCTGGTGAGTTCACTAACTGTAAGTTCGTTGTATTGATCTTGAAGTGATTGATGAATTCCATTAAAGGGAAATAACTGTATCAGTCTTACTACGCCCATCATAAATAGATGGATTCCGGTGGATTCCAGCGGTTCCAAAAAGCCACCTGACAAACCTATAGCAACACAGTTTTTATTCCAGACCTTTCGGCGAACACCAGGTCTATGAGTAATGACTCTGGGTTCATTAATAGGTTTTCCATCAATTTGTTTTAGTAAAGTCGCAGTCGCTTCATCATCAGACACATGGCGTCTGGAATACACATATCCATTGCCCATTCTGTTTTGCAATGGGATGCACCAGCGCCAACCTGCATCAAGTGCAATAGAGCGCGTAAAGGGAGATATAGACGCATTGGTTTGTTCTGTTTGTACAGCAACTGCTGCATCACAAGGCAGTAAATGAGACCAATCTTCAAAACCGGTTTGTAGTGTTTGCTCAATAAGGAGTGCATTAAACCCGGTGCAATCAATAAAAAGATCACCTTCAATAACCTGTCCCGATTCCAGTATAAGAGTTTCGATGAAGCCTGTTTGCTCATTCTTGGTAACTTCAGTGATTCGTCCTTCGATATAGCTAACACCATTTTCAATTGCGATATTTTTTAGAAATTTTGCATACAACAATGCATCAAGATGGTAAGCGTAGTTAATATCCATGCCGGGCAAACATGAAAATTTACCATTTTGTGCTGCTTGGTTTTCTAAACTGTACTCTTCAATTTCTCCACTGATATTTTTTTGTTTTCCTTGTAACCAGAAGTGCTGAAAACCAGCAAGCCAACTGTCTTGTCCTACTGTACCAAATGAATGAAAGTATACATCTCCTGGATTGCTCCAGTTTTCAAATTGAATTCCCAGTTTAAATGTAGCATTGGTGGCGCGCATTAATTCTTGTTCATCAATACCAATTAATCTGTGAAATGTTTTTGCTGTTGGAATAGTCGCCTCGCCGACGCCAATG
Organism: uncultured Cellvibrio sp.; assembly: GCA_946482345.1. The sequence goes on along the minus strand of CAMLRJ010000030.1, from coordinate 360 downwards.
GTTCCTATATTATTGGACTCGATCAATGTAATGTCTAAAAGGTCTCCTAATTTTTTTGCCAGGGCAGTTGCTGTAACCCACCCGGCGGTTCCTCCTCCTGCAATGACCACTTTTTTTACTTTATTCATATTCATTTTTTTACTCCTGATGTAGGTATTTTATGTTTAATCTGTAGAGCGATCAGGATTCTACGTTTCAGAATTTAATCGAAACAATGAAATTTAGGATTATGCTTATTCAGTGGTAGCGCGTAATTATTAATAGGTACACAGGTGGTAAAAGGCAAAATTAATTAAAATTATTTAATTAATTTTGAAGTTCTGACGACACATCAATCAATAAACAATATATACTCAATTA
>CAMLRJ010000029.1 GCA_946482345.1 uncultured Cellvibrio sp. | reverse complement strand
ATAATACTTAACCAGAGCCAATCCAATTCCACGGTTAGCGCCTGTAATTAAAACGGTTTGTTTCATTTTTTCTCCAATAGATTAATAGGAATATTCACATCCCAAGCTTTGATAACATTCAGTAATTGACGAGCTATTTAAGCCTTATTTTCAGGAAAAACTCCAGCTGCAAATAAATATTTTGCCGCACAAACACAGATGGAGATTTATACGCCAACCTGCAAACAGGGGATTTTCACTATCACATTTTTATTACATACAAAGTTTTTGGGGATTTATTTTTATTCGAGGCATGAACCCATTTTTTGTCTGCTACACATCCGGATTGTGAACCAAAGATGACAACCCTATAAAACTCATCAAATTACTTACAAAAAGGTTAGCGTGAAAACAAGAACCCAATCTCGTTAATAATGGAAACAACTCATATTTCACGAATTTATCGATTATTAACACTAATGAACACTTGTATACAATCAACTCACACACATAGACTGCGCAACACAATTTATTAATAAAAAAATTTTTACAGGCCAGACTATGAAAACGTTTTCACTTTTAACGGTGAATTTTCGTGGAGTTTGTGTTCCATTGAAAACCACCCTTTTGTCCTCACTCATTTTTGTACTGACTGCATGCGGAGCACAGGGCACTGATGATTCCGAAAGTTCGTCGAGTCAAACCAGTCATTCTGTTGCTTCTTCAATTGCAGCTACTGTAAGCAGCACAGCCGTTGAGAGCAGCAGTAGCAGTAGCTCCAGAAGCAGCTCGATATCAAGTAGCAGTTCCATTTCAAGCAGTCTCTCGTCCAGTAAAAGTTCACAGTCTTCAATTTTGGTGATGATCAGTTCCAGTTTGAGCAGCTCAATATCCAGCAGCATTTCATCATCCAGAAGCTCATCCAACAGTGTTTCATCATCAAGAAGCTCGTCTTCAAGTTCACGAAGTTCTTCTAACAGCAGCTCGTTATCAAGCAACTCATCAAACAACTCTTCATCGACCAGTTCCAGTACTTCAAGCAGCACTGGCCTTGCCCAATGCGGCGCCTACGAGTGGCCCAAGTATGAACCCGACCTCAACTACGACTTCCGCACTGACTTCGGACAAGTGGATACCAGCAAGTTCAAAGTCTATTACGGATGCCCGCAAAGCCAGGTTGCCGGGGTTAAAACCAAAGGGCGTTTCGCTTTCCTCTGGGGACCAAACCGCAACCCGACTATCACCGATGCTGACATAGATCGTGTACTCACCAACCTCAATGAAGATGCCGATTACATCCACAATGTGATGGGTTGGCCGGTGGATAAACTGCAAGCCGAAGGTTACTTCAGCAATGTTTACCTCTATGGCTCAGGCCTGTGTACCGACAATGCGTCCAACACCGAGAGGGGCGGATGGCAAAGTGGTATCAATGGTTATCCCATGGTGTTGTTGTCTTACTACCCTGTGGTGACAGCCAGTGAGAGAGGCGGGATTACTCATGAGTTTATCCATACCATCATGGCGACCCGTGGCAACAAGGCGGCCTGGTTCAACGAAGGGGGGAATACCTGGTTACAGATGAACCTCGAAGCCTCACGCAATGGCAATTACGGCGTGGGATTCCTGGATGCCACTTCCTTCCTGGCACCACACATGCCTATCGAGAACTACAGTGGCTGGTTGCAGGATGGGACTTTCGGCGGGCCGAATGCTGAAGGGGTCAACCGTACCAGTGGTGGCCAACAGATTTCGACCTGGCGTGATTATCTGGGCGGCAACCAATACAACGCGGCTTTCCCGCACTTCCTGGGTGTGCATGTTTCCAAAGGTGCCAATGCCTGGATCTGGGCCAAAGGGTCGCATAACCATATCCTGCGTTCACTGGCCAATGGTGTGGGCGAAGAGCAGATTCGTCGCATGATCATGGAATTCCGTGCACGTCAGGCCATGGTGGATTTCGGGCCATGGAGCAACGGTTTCAAAGTGCCGATCAACAACAACTGGGGCCGAACCATTGGAGCTGAAGAGATTCCGGGCGGTATTTTGCAAGAACCTGCAGCGCACCGTCTGACTTTCTATGCAGCCAGTACACAAAGTGGTGACACCCTGACACCGGCCACCGACACCCTGCCCGGCTGGTCTGGTGCCAACCAGATTCCACTGCGAACCACCGGCAACAAAGTCCGTGTCAGCTTCCAGCCGATTGGACAAAACATGCGTATGCAGTTGGCCTATCGTGCAGCGGATGGTTCAGCGGTTTACAGCCAGCCGGTTGAAAGCGGCGAAGCCTGTCTGGATCTGACCAAAGCACCGAAAAACAGTGTGGTGGTCGCGGTCGTGAGCAACGTGGATCATTTGTATAACGGTGAAGACACCCGTATTCGCAAGCATGATTACCGTATCAAATTAGTGGAAGGTGTTTCCGGTACAGCACCTTTGTACGACAAGCATTACCAATAAGGTAAACCCTGTTCAACCCGGTTCACTCTGTGAATCGGGTTTGATCTGTTGGCTATCAAGAAATCGCGGTACGGTTTGACAGCCAAGGTTATACACACAGCAACTTCACAATAATCAAAACCAAGAGGACATCTTTATGCTTACCAAAGCTAAAGGCTATCGCATGGCGATTCTCGGGCTGGGCCTGGGTATTGCCGCGTTGAGCCAGACTGCATCTGCAGCCTGTAGTTATGTTGTGACCAATTCCTGGGGCAGCGGTTTTACGGCTGCCATACGTATTACCAACGACAGTTCGACCGCTACCAATGGTTGGCAGGTGAGTTGGTCTTACTCCCGCAACACAGTATCCAATGCCTGGAATGCGACGCTCAGTGGCAGTTACACCGCCACTAATCTGAGCTGGAATGGCGTGATCAGTCCCGGACAAACTGTTGAGTTTGGTGTTCAGGGTCTTACCAATGGCGGCTCACAGGAAACCCCGACTATCTCGGGCAGTGTGTGTGGGACAACAACCGCAAGTTCTACTCCGGTTTCCAGTAGTCGAAGTTCAAGTAACAGTATTAGCAGCAGCCGGATCTCAAGTCTTGTCAGTTCAAGCAGAAGTTCAAGCCTGAGTTCATCACGCAGCAGTTCCTTCAGTTCTGTTGCTGTCAGTACCAACAATATTGCGCCGCTGGCAACTGCAACAACTTCCTTCGTATCTTCATGGGAAACGCTGGCGGCTGTTAATGACAATAGCAATCCATCCAACTCCAACGACAAATCCAGCGGTGCTTATGGCAACTGGAATAATCCCAATTCAACCCAATGGGTAGAGTACACCTGGCCACAAAACTACCAACTGTCCTCAACCCAGGTTTATTGGTTCGACGATAACGGTGGTGTACTCACACCGACTACTGCCTACATCGAATACTGGAATGGTAGTGGCTGGGTTAATGCGGGAAATGTGCCTCTGGTGAAGAACGCCTTCAACACCTTGTCACTTAATGTCGTGACTAACCGCTTGCGTGTGTCCATGCTCAATACCAGCCAATCCACCGGGATTCTGGAGTGGCGAGTGTCTGGCAACGCGGTAGCCAATTCTTCAACGTCCAGCTCAAGAAGCAGCGTTTCCAGCAGTTCAGGCAACCAGAACTGTACTGGCCCATTACCGGGAACCCGTGGCAGCAACCCGATAATGCCAGGAATTTACACTGCTGACCCTGCGGTCATGGTGCATAACTGTACTTTCTACATAGCTGCTGGTCACGATGAAGGTAATACCGGATTTGTGATGCGCAATTGGTACGTACTCTCCTCCAACGATATGGTGAACTGGACAGATGGCGGTGGCCCCGCTATGTCACTGAACACCTTCACCTGGGCGGATGCCAATGCCTGGGCCGGTCACATGATTCATCGTAATGGCAAGTTCTATTGGTATGTCCCCGTAAACAAACGCGGTGGTGGCATGGCGATTGGTGTTGCTGTTGCAGATAGTCCTCGCGGGCCATTTAGAGACGCCATTGGTGCTCCATTAATTGATGACACTATCGAAATGAGAGCCTTCAATTACACAGATGCGGGCCAAACGGTTTATACCATTGATCCCAACGTGTTCATTGATGATAACGGCCAGGCTTATCTGGTGTATGGCGGCTTCTGGCGTATGGTCACCGTACAACTGGAAGACAACATGATTGCCTTAAAAGGCCAGATGACAGAAAGCACGCCACGTGATTTCTTCGAAGCACCTTATCTGACCAAACGTAATGGCCTCTATTACATGGTGTATGCAGCAGGTTCCAATCCGGCCACTATCGACTACGCCACTGCAAGCAGTCCAACTGGCCCATGGCAGTATCGCGGCCGTATTCTGGAAAAAATGCCAGCCCTGGCAGGTCAGGATGCACCTACAAGCCACCCGGCTATCGCTGAGTTTGCGGGTCAATGGTATCTGGTTTATCACATCAGCAATGGTCAAGGTGGTGGCACATATCGCCGACAAGTTGCGGTTGATAAGTTGTCCTTTAACAGTAATGGAACCATTAATCCTGTTACACCATCTTCCGGATTGGTTTTTGATGCCAATGGCTTCAGTTCCAGCCCAAGCTCATCTTCACGAAGCAGCAGCCTGAGTTCTTCTTCCAGAAGTAGCAGCATCAGTTCCTCTTCCAGAAGCAGCAGTGTTTCTTCCTCAAGAAGCTCTTCCAGAAGCAGTAGTGTGAGTTCATCTTCCAGAAGTAGCAGTTTGAGTTCTTCTTCACGAAGCTCATCAAGTGCCAGCAGCACCGGTCTTGCCCAATGCGGAGCCTACGAGTGGCCCAAGTATGAACCCGACCTCAACTACGACTTCCGCACTGACTTCGGACAAGTGGATACCAGCAAGTTCAAAGTCTATTACGGATGCCCGCAAAGCCAGGTTGCCGGGGTTAAAACCAAAGGGCGTTTCGCTTTCCTCTGGGGACCAAACCGCAACCCGACTATCACCGATGCTGACATAGATCGTGTACTCACCAACCTCAATGAAGATGCCGATTACATCCACAATGTGATGGGTTGGCCGGTGGATAAACTGCAAGCCGAAGGTTACTTCAGCAATGTTTACCTCTATGGCTCAGGCCTGTGTACCGACAATGCGTCCAACACCGAGAGGGGCGGATGGCAAAGTGGTATCAATGGTTATCCCATGGTGTTGTTGTCTTACTACCCTGTGGTGACAGCCAGTGAGAGAGGCGGGATTACTCATGAGTTTATCCATACCATCATGGCGACCCGTGGCAACAAGGCGGCCTGGTTCAACGAAGGGGGGAATACCTGGTTACAGATGAACCTCGAAGCCTCACGCAATGGCAATTACGGCGTGGGATTCCTGGATGCCACTTCCTTCCTGGCACCACACATGCCTATCGAGAACTACAGTGGCTGGTTGCAGGATGGGACTTTCGGCGGGCCGAATGCTGAAGGGGTCAACCGTACCAGTGGTGGCCAACAGATTTCGACCTGGCGTGATTATCTGGGCGGCAACCAATACAACGCGGCTTTCCCGCACTTCCTGGGTGTGCATGTTTCCAAAGGTGCCAATGCCTGGATCTGGGCCAAAGGGTCGCATAACCATATCCTGCGTTCACTGGCCAATGGTGTGGGCGAAGAGCAGATTCGTCGCATGATCATGGAATTCCGTGCACGTCAGGCCATGGTGGATTTCGGGCCATGGAGCAACGGTTTCAAAGTGCCGATCAACAACAACTGGGGCCGAACCATTGGAGCTGAAGAGATTCCGGGCGGTATTTTGCAAGAACCTGCAGCGCACCGTCTGACTTTCTATGCAGCCAGTACACAAAGTGGTGACACCCTGACACCGGCCACCGACACCCTGCCCGGCTGGTCTGGTGCCAACCAGATTCCACTGCGAACCACCGGCAACAAAGTCCGTGTCAGCTTCCAGCCGATTGGACAAAACATGCGTATGCAGTTGGCCTATCGTGCAGCGGATGGTTCAGCGGTTTACAGCCAGCCGGTTGAAAGCGGCGAAGCCTGTCTGGATCTGACCAAAGCACCGAAAAACAGTGTGGTGGTCGCGGTCGTGAGCAACGTGGATCATTTGTATAACGGTGAAGACACCCGTATTCGCAAGCATGATTACCGTATCAAATTAGTGGAAGGTGTTTCCGGTACAGCACCTTTGTACGACAAGCATTACCAATAAGGTAAACCCTGTTCAACCCGGTTCACTCTGTGAATCGGGTTTGATCTGTTGGCTATCAAGAAATCGCGGTACGGTTTGACAGCCAAGGTTATACACACAGCAACTTCACAATAATCAAAACCAAGAGGACATCTTTATGCTTACCAAAGCTAAAGGCTATCGCATGGCGATTCTCGGGCTGGGCCTGGGTATTGCCGCGTTGAGCCAGACTGCATCTGCAGCCTGTAGTTATGTTGTGACCAATTCCTGGGGCAGCGGTTTTACGGCTGCCATACGTATTACCAACGACAGTTCGACCGCTACCAATGGTTGGCAGGTGAGTTGGTCTTACTCCCGCAACACAGTATCCAATGCCTGGAATGCGACGCTCAGTGGCAGTTACACCGCCACTAATCTGAGCTGGAATGGCGTGATCAGTCCCGGACAAACTGTTGAGTTTGGTGTTCAGGGTCTTACCAATGGCGGCTCACAGGAAACCCCGACTATCTCGGGCAGTGTGTGTGGGACAACAACCGCAAGTTCTACTCCTGTTTCCAGCAGTCGAAGTTCAAGTAATAGTATTGTTAGTTCATCACGCAGCATCTCATCCAGTTCAACTGCAATCAGCAACAACATTGCACCTTTGGCCACAGTTACCACTTCTTATGTATCCTCCTGGGAAACACTGGCGGCCGTGAATGACAACAGCAATCCATCAAACTCCAACGACAAATCCAGCGGTGCCTATGGCAACTGGAATAACCCTAATTCGATTCAATGGGTAGAGTACAACTGGCCACGGAATTACCGGCTTACGTCAACTCAAATTTACTGGTTTGACGATAATGGTGGTGTGTTAACACCGACCACCGCTTATATCGAATATTGGAATGATGGCTGGCTAAGCGCCGGTAACGTTCCACTGGTAAAAAATGCATTCAATACCTTGTCATTGAACGGAATCGTAACGACTCGCTTGCGGGTATCCATGTTGAATACCAGTCAGTCAACCGGAATTCTGGAATGGCGAGTAGCAGGTGAGAGCATCTCAACTTCTGCTTCAATTCAATCATCTGTGCCGAGATCAAGCTCCAGTAGCCGAAGCTCGAGTTCAGCGATTTCCAGCTCTATTAGCAGCCGAAGCTCAAGCTCAAGTCGTTCTTCTTCATCGATATCCAGCTCCAGAAGTTCAAGCTCGATAAGTTCTTCACAGTCATCTTCTATTTCCTCATCGTCATCCAGCAGTTCAAATGCATCTGCTTTCCCGGCGATTACCAATCAATATGAATACGATGGCATCAATACCAGTAACGCGGTTTACAAAGATTCCAATCGCTTCCGTTTGTATTACGGTGCTGATAACAAGCGTGGCCCCAAAGGTAACCTCGGTACTCATTCGGATGCTGATGCAAACCGTATCCTGGAACATCTGGAAAAAGTCTATGACTTCTTTGTCACCAATCGCGGTTTCAAATCACCTGCACAATCGGTTCATTCGAGCAGACCTGGCTTCTTCAAAATTAACGTTTATTCCGTAACTGATATCGATGCCGGTGGTTTTATGGGTTACAACGGTACAGCGGGTTTAAGTTATCTGGTGATGCGCAGCAATTTGCTCAACGTAGAACATATTTCCACTCATGAATTTGGTCATGGAATTACATTGGCTGAAGCTATCTGGATTGATAAAGCACGCACCGGTGCCTGGTGGGAAACGGTGGCGCAATGGTTTGCTGATGCTTATTTATATCCACTCAACGGCAGCAGTGAATTCAACGTAAATGCTGCGCATGTCGGTTCCAACCTGACGATTGTGCACAAAAACAATTTGTATGAGGCCTGGCCATTCCTGACTTACCTCACCAGCAACCCCGATGGTTATTCCAACCTTGGTCGCGATGCAATCCGCACTATGATTCGCGCCCATCAAAGTCAGGAAACACCACTGCACAGCCTGGCACGTTTGGTACAACCGGTCAGTGTGCAAACACTTGTAGGTCGTTATCGTGCACGTATGGCTTATGGTGATGTAGGCCATGCGCTGATTCAGCAACAAGTATTGAATGCACAACGGAATTCCAGTTTCCGCACACAAGCCTATCGCAACCTTGAAGCTGTTGACTCCACGACTTACCGCGTAGTGGCAAGCCGCAAACCACAGTATATGGGCAGCAATATTATTCCGCTGACTGCGACCAGCAGTGGCCAAATCAGCATTCAGGTTACTAACCTGGGTAATGGTTTGAGCGATAGCAATTTCACTGCCGTGGTTGCAATCAAAGCATCGAATAATAGTGTGAGATATGTGGATCTGCCGAATGGATCAGGTAACTTCCAATTGGCTTCAGGAGAAGAAGCAAGTTTGGTTGTTACCAACACACCAAACTCACTTTATTTGTACAACGCATTTGAAAGTACTGATACAAGTCCTGAATCGATTGGACTGAATTATCAAGTACAAATTATCGGTGCACGCCCTCGCGATTGATTCACTTCAACCACCACTGTATTACAGCGGTGGTTTTTTTCTTCCCTGATAATTAATCCGGTTGCTAATAGCTGACTTTCTTCAACGGTTTTTAGCGGTTGGAATTTCCAATATTGCCTCTTGCAAACCTTCACCTCGTGCGCGCAAGCGAATCACACCTGCATCACCTGTAGATTGCACTATCACCTGCGCCAAACCATTAAACACTTTACGTTTATAACCTCCTGCAGGCATTAGCAAGCGCAAACTTGCCGGATGGAATTGAAATAAACCTTCACGATCCCGCCATTCGACAAAAGGTTCTGCCGTTATTTGCAGCAGATTATTTTTGTCTAGCAAACTCGCTGCATCAATCATAATTTCAGCACGGGAAATATCAGGTGAAGCGTTGCTATAAAGTATTTTTCCATTAAGTGTTGCCGTTTGATTCCGACCCAACGCATTTAACAACAAACTGACCCGTGCATTTTTTTCCAACGACGGACGGTCAAATTTTACTGAAAAGTCTACGGGCGTTTTCGAATCCGCAGGATCAGGCGCTTTCCACTCCCCTAAAGGTTGACTCGATACAGATTCAACCATCACATCAGCTTCATGTGATGATGGATTACCATTACCAACACCGATTATTTTTCCTGGCCCTTCAATAAAAAATTCCAGATTATTTTCAGCTGTTGGAACAAGATAATTATTTTTATCCCGGACACTCACATTCACTACAGCAACATCATGGGTATCCGCAACAATTTGGTTTTTATGTGATTCAAGTTTGATAGAGGCAGCCACATCCGTGGTGGCAAATTTTGTTTCCTGTAACAATTTTCCAGAAACAAAACTGCGAGCTACCAATTCCCCGGGCGCGTAAACAACAGACCATTCCAAATGCCCATTTCGGGGCATTGTTTTTTTCCCCAAGGATTTATTGTTGAGCAACAATTCAACTTCTTCACTGTTGCTATTCACGCTGACATTAATTTTTTCTCCTTCACGCCCCTTCCAATTCCAGTGCGGAAAAATGTGCAGGACAGGCTCATTGGTCCACCAGGATTTTAAATAATAATAACCATCTTTTGGAAAACCACAGGAATCCAGAATGCCGAACTGGGAAGCAACGGCCGGGAAGCCATAAGGATTTGGCTCACCACGATAATCAAATCCTGTCCAATAAAATATACCGGCCAAATAATCACGTGATGCGTAGTGTTGCCAACCGGGTTCTGCATTACCGCCTGAAGTACCATTTTGTTGCGGTGGCATATGCGCGCGCGATTTATCTTCAACATAAATGCCACGTGTTTGTTGCGTTGTTGTTTCTTCAGTGCCCACAATAACTTGCCATGGATAATTTTTATGTTGCTTATCTGTATCACCATGTTTGATGTAATTAACACCCATCACACCAATAGTCGTCGAAATACCACCCCAACCACCGCTGATTGCAATTGTATTTAATCGCGTTGGATCAAGTTTACGTGCAAAATTTTGCATACTGGTTGCAATACGTGCACCTTTAATATTGCCTTCAATTGCCCACTCTTCATTACCCAATGACCATAAAATAATACTGGGATGATTACGATCCCGTTTAATCATGTGTTCAACGGCGTTTAAATGATATTCGTTAATACCTGACAAACGTGTCTCATTAATTACCAGCATTCCCAAACGATCAGCTGCGTCAAGCAAAGCTGGCGATGCAGGTGCATGTGATGCGCGATAAGCATTCATGCCCATACTTTTTAATCGCTGCAAACGATATTCAATCAATGCATCCGGTGTTGCTGTGCCCACACCGGCATGATCTTCATGATTATTGCTGCCTTTTAATTTGACCAATTTTCCATTCAGGAAAAAACCTTTATCGGGATGAAATTCAATAGTGCGAATGCCAAAGGGTGTTTCATAACTATCCAATAATTTTCCATTGGTATCTTCGATGCGTGTTATCAATCTATAAAGATAAGGATTTTCCAATGACCAGAGCTGTGGATTTTTAACCGGAATAGAATCTTTTTCCGTAATGCGCTCACCGGTTTCAAGCATCGATTTTTTGGATTTGGTTACCGCAATAATATTGCCGGACATATCAACAATAGAATGCGTACGCTTGAAAGCAACAGCAGGAAGATTTTCTATGGCAGAGTTTTCGTATTCATTAACCAATGTTGTTTGCACATCAACATAAGTTTTTTTACCATCGACACGTGTCGTTACAAAAGTACCGTATTGATCAACATGTACAGGATTGGTTTTTAGTAACCATGCATGGCGATTGATACCTGCACCTTCGTAATACCAACCAGCTTCAATCGAAACATCTGCACGAACAGCAATCACATTATTGCCGCCATAATTTAAATAGGCAGTAACATCATAACTTTGACTGACATTACCCAGATTTTCTTCACCCACAAAAAACCCATTCACAAATATTCGCGCTGCACGTTGTATTCCATCAAACTCAACACGAATTCGTTTACCAAGATCAGTTTCAGGAATAAAAAAATGGTGTCGATACCAGCCCACACTGGACTGCGGGAATCCCGGCCCCAATGCTTTATAACCATGACTGTGACTGGCAGCCGGATCAAACGGCATTTCAACTGCCCAATCGTGAGGAATAGAAACCGTACGCCACGCACGATCATCAAATGCTGCACTGGCGGCACCATCACCATAACCGGTTTTTGCAAGGTACGAAAAATACCCGGTTGCATGATTAAAATCCTTGCTGCGATCAGTGGCATGGCCAATTGCAAACTTCCAGGGCTTATCCAGCAAAATACGCTCACGCGCATTCGCTTGTTGTTGAACGGAATCATTTTGTGCGACAGCATGATTTACAAAAAATAACGCCAATATGCCGATTAGCAAAATTTTTTTAATTGAATAGAGATTGTCTTTCATTTTTATGAACCATTTTTGTGTGAATGTGTTGTATTACGAATAGTATTTATTATTAGAAAGTAACCATAACAAAACAGGTTTGAATTGCAATCTTCAAACCCTATCGGATATGCAAAGAATTGAAATGATTTCCTGTTTCTGACAAGGTCAATATTGTTCTATTGACTAATTTCCTGATGAAATACGGCTCATATTGGTTTCAATCCACTCCACCAAATTACTGACCTTTTCCGCAATCTCTTTACCAATCTCGGTCAAACTGTACTCAACATGAGGTGGTGCCACCGGAAATTCTTTCCGATTAACAAATCCATCCTTCTCAAGCTGTTGCAAGGTTTGAGTCAGCATACGTTCACTGATGCCGCCAACTTTTCGACGCAACTCACTGAATCGATAAGTTCCCGTCAAAAGCGCGGCTAACACTAACACTCCCCATTGGCTGGTGACATGATTCAGAACAATCCTTGATGGGCACTGACGGGCAAATACATCACCTTTTGCAACTCTCTCCATCAGAGGTTCTTTAATTTCTTTATTTATTGGAGGTTTTACTGAAACGGTCATTTCATACGTACCTTTTTGTTCGTACTCACCTTTGGCAAGTTCAGTTGATATTTTTCCGCCTCGTTGTGAAGAGGCGCCTATGTTGCGTATTGATTTTATATCCGAATTGAAATGAAGCTCACCCGCGTAAACGCAATGGCAAAACAAAGGTATTCGTTCCGCACCCACTATTATTATTAATCAAGGTTACACTGCGCAGGGTACATTGTCATACAAAGAATACAAGCAATTAATTCTCAAGTACGAAACCACAATCTGTTAATTAACCTAATGATCCTGAGCCATTACACAACAGTTTCTACCATTGGCTTTCGCGGCATAGAGTGCAGTATCAACACGTTTAAATGTCATTGAAAAATCTTCATTATTATTTCTTTCAGCAACACCAAAACTGGCTGTTACTTTAAGTGGATTTTCTGGTTCAAATGGAGTTTCGGAAATAATCAGACGAATTTTTTCCGCAAATTCCATAGCATATTCTTTTGAGGTTCCAGGTAAAATAATTAAAAATTCTTCGCCGCCCCAGCGACCTAAAAAATCCTTTGCTCGATAATGGAAACTGATAATTTCCGCTAAAGTTTGCAGCACTCTGTCCCCGGCATCGTGACCACGGGTGTCATTAATTTTTTTGAAATGATCTATATCCATCATAATCAACGCGTACCTTGCATCATTTCCGTTATTGGCAATACCGGACAAATTGGAAATGATTTGGTGTATTCCAAAACGGTTAAAGGCTTTGGTCAATCCATCGACTGTAGAAATTTTTCGAAGATTGTCAGTTTCCAATTGCAACTCATGGTTACTTTTATTTAATTTATCCAGCGCCAAAGCATCCTGCTTACTGTGTTTGTACAGCAAAGCGTATCGAAAAATAATCCACGCAAAAATGCCGGCTAACCAGACTCCCAAAATCGTTAAATACCAATGCTCAGCCGTAACATAGTCACCCACAAAAGTGATTTCATCCAACCAAATATCGTGTTGCCCAACAAATATTTCTTCGACCGAAGGAAAATCAACATTAAAACTGACAACATTGTGCAATTCAGGCATAGCCAGTTTATGGGGCGGGTGATATTGCACCAGCCACCAATGCCCAACAGTAAATTGACGTATATCCAACAACATCTCTGGCGTTAATTCTTTCGTCCAAATACTGACACCCATAAATTTGGCACTATTGGGATCATGTTGTACGGCATAAGCAGAGTTGTAATTTCGCATTGAAAACTGAATATTATTAGCACTTCCCTGATACCGAATTTTAATTTTTACATGCGAATACCGGGAGAGATCAATCCCACCTACCGGATTGGAATTAATTGAAACACTTATCCCACAGGGAAAATGCCCTTGATATTTATCAGGAAAGGTACAACGCCAGTGGCGCTGCTGCTTGTTAACCCAACCCGCAGCGCGGGTTCCATCCGGTAAAACCGTATCATAAAAATATTCCGTACTTGTAGTAGACGGCCATACAACAAGATTTTTATGGGGCAGCCTGGAATGCGACAACAACAAAATGACGCTGACAACCAGGGCCAGCAACAGCAGCGTGTTAGAGACTTTTTCGTTTAGCATCAGCAGCCACTTAACCGGGAGATTCCGATTAAGTGTAGCTGCAAATTTTTCTGTTTGAGCTTTTTAGATGGAAACTTATTAAATTCAACCAATCCCGAACACGTGGTTTTATCCTGAAGGTGAAATCAGGAAAAAATAATCTGGCCGGATACACTACGCAATGCAGGAATTTGCACAGCAGCTTTGCCTGCAATTGAGCGCACTACCAGAAAACCTGCCGCCTCCAATTGCTTCACTACCGAATCGGTGATCAGGATTTCAGCGCAGGGTTTTATAGTGCTTTCGCCATCATCCTGATAGGTGTGAAGAGGCAAGTTCTCGATTTCGCTGGTAAATTTTGCATTGGCGTTGGCACCAAATTGCAAAAAATTATTCGCTAAAACCAATGTCACCAAATGCGCGCTGTTGCCCCACAAATAATATTCGTGATCGTGGCCCGGCGGTAATTCAGAAAAATCAAAACTATCAATCGCCGAGGTTTTGTTGCCGTAGGGTAAGCGCAATAAAAATCTCGGCGCAACCAGAGCCAAATGACGACTCAATTCAGACTCACGAAATGCTTGCCACGCAGTGGCAAATTCTGCTGATGACAACTGCTGCCAATCTGCCACATCAGGTTGTTTCACCAAAGATTCGCAACCTGCCAGGGACTCCGAGCCTGCCAACAAAGCAATTGCACCGGTAGTGCCCGCCATATGCGCAAGATTAAATGCCAGATGCAAATCATCCAAACTATCACTCAGCGTGAAATTCAATTGCAGACAAGAGAAATGTGTTTTTCCTGGCACTTGGTAGCTGGTAACAATACGTTTATAAAGTGCTGATTGCCCAATATCATCATGCGCAAGTGCATCTTGAATCAGCTCGGCGCGGGTAGCATCCATAATAAATATTTTTAAATTGGCATCGGTTTCAATTCGGCGCACTAAAAAATCCAGCCCGCGCCAATTGGCTTCCAATTCTTGAAAAGCACCCTGATGCATCAAGTCACGCAGAGTTTGAGCCATAGCCTCATTTACGGCATTCAACATTTCCGGCAAACGCGGGTCGGTTTTGGCTTGCGCATAGGGCGCTACCAATTGTTTTATAAATTGATGTATGTCGCCAATATCTGTGCGGTTATCTTGTTGTAATTGCGCAGTCGCCAAAATGGAATCCAGACTGGTGTTGCCTTTAAAAGGTTCAGTAATTCGGTTTTGAGTGTTGGCAGTGGCTTGCCCGGCTTCGTATTGTGTCGGGGTATAAATTTTTAACGCCTGCATTTCTGCCACTATAGCGTCAAATTGATCCGGATTTTTCAGGCGATTTTTCAGCGTGGTAAATTGACTAAACAGATCTGCATTATCCAGTAAATAATCAGGATGCAAACTATCAAATTCAGTAAAAGCAATTTCAGATTCACAGAGCGGAATACGCAGTCGAACGTTTAATTGCGTAAACACTTCTTCAAAATTATCGCGATCAACCTCAATCACTTTGCGGTTGGCAAGCTGCTGACTGTTACTTTCACCGCGACTACCACGCCCACCAAAATCGCCAACAATGACGATGTGAAACGCACCGCTGTCGGTGCGTTTCACCTGAGGCTCAGTGGTCGTAGAATTAAGGGTAAAACTTCCGCTGCTGATACTAATGTTCGCCATAAGAATTGCTCTCTATTTTTTAAATTA
>CAMLRJ010000028.1 GCA_946482345.1 uncultured Cellvibrio sp. | reverse complement strand
ATCCGGTAAACCACTGGATGACATCAACAAATTGCGCCCGTGAATGGAATGGGCTTTGATAATGTTGAATTCTTTTTCTGTCAGTTTTTCCGGTTTATTTAAAATTTCAGGCGGGACACGCATCTTGCCAACATCGTGCAACAAACCACTGATGCCTAACTTTTGCAATTCCTCTTCATCCATTCCCAAATGACGACCAAAAGCAATTGCCAGAATGCACACATTCAAACAATGTTCCGCTGTGTATTCATCTTCATTACGCATGCGTGACATCCAGATTAATGCATCGGGATTACGCAAAATGCTGTACATGCAATCACTGACGGTGGATTTCACTTTATCAGCATCTATGAATGTGCCAAATCGCAAATCATCAAGTAGCGTGCGGGTTAAGCGTCGGGCTTGTTTGTAAGTTGCCAATGCATTCGAATGTTCTTGTTTGGCATCTGTCTCATTGGCATATACAGATCTGTATTGGAAGGTGTCCGCTATTGAGCGTTTTTCAGGTGGCACCCATTCTGAAACCAGTTCATCCACCCAAATGTGTTCACTGTATTGTGCAACCAGATCTATATCTTCCAGGGTTTCAACGATAAAACCTTGCATCAAAAAGGGAGTCTCCAACCAGTCTCTATCGAGTTTGGAAACGAACATACCAATTTTGAGTTCCGAAATATGGATTTTGTGGCTTTTGGGTCGTTCATCCATATAACCGGGTTTAACATCACGACTGTCCAACTGCGTACCTTTTCTAACGAGAGCATGTTTGTATCATAGACCATAAGACTGGTATTAGTAGCCTATTTCGTATCGGATTTATAGCATTTATTTGTCATTTTTTGCCTCATTCCACAATAGGTTCATCTCGTCAATATTCGAGGATGCGAAAGGTTTGTTAAGATTTTTTTCGATATATTGAAACCGCTTGGAAAACTTGAGATTGGCTTTACGCAAAGCTTGTTCGGGGTCGATTTTCAAAAACCGGCTGATGTTTACAACCGCAAACAACAAATCGCCTAACTCTTCTTCAACTGCAGGCAAATCCTGATCAGCCAGGGCTTGTTCTACCTCTGCCAATTCCTCACGCACTTTGGCAATCGGTCCCTGCACATCATCCCAATCAAAGCCAACAGAAGCGGCACGTTTTTGTAATTTTGCGGCGCGGCTCAAGGCTGGTAAATTCAGCGGGACATCATCCAATACGCCTTGCACACCTTTGGCTGCTCGCTCCTCCTGTTTGATCACTTCCCAACGGGCTTTCACCTCTTCCGGCAAACTGTTTCGATTTGCGATTTGCGATTGCAAAGTTCCATCCGGAAATACATGCGGATGCCGACGCACTAATTTCGCCACCAAGGTTGACACTACATCCGCAAATTCAAAACGATTTTCTTCTTTACCGATTTGACTGTAAAAAATCACTTGAAATAAAAGATCACCCAACTCTTCTTTTAAATGCGCAAAATCTTTTTTCTCAATTGCATCCACCACTTCATAAGCTTCTTCCAACGTTGAAGGTGCAATGGTGTCGTAAGTTTGTGTGATGTCCCAAGGGCAGCCGGTTTGTGGATCGCGAAGGCGTTGCATTAGGTAGAGTAGATCGGTGATGGTGTAGGACATTGGTTTTTTCTCAAATAATTTTAAAAACCTTACCCCACCCTAGCCCTCCCCTTGGCAGGGGAGGGGAACTGCTCCTCCCTTTGAAAAAGGGAGGCTGGGAGGGATTTAAAATGGTCAATCTTGCGAAGATTTTAAATCCCCCCTAACCCCCCTTTTTCAAAGTGGGGAACTGTCCCTCCCCCTGCCAAGGGGGAGGTTAGGAGGGGGTAGGCTCTTTAATGCTTCCGTCTCGCCGAAGCCACATTCGGCAACTGATTCAATTTGGTTAATATCCGGCTCAATTCATCAATACCACGAATCTCACCTGTCACTTGCATATCCACAGTACTTTTTTGTTTATCCGAAACAGTATTTAACGCAATGATGTTGATGCGTTCGTTATCAAAACAAGTGGTGATATCACGCAACAAACCATAACGATCATAAGCTTCAATCACAATATCGACGGCATAAGTGCTTTGTGGTTGATCGCCCCATTCTACTTTTAAAATACGTTGCGGTTCGTCAGTTTGTAATTGCAATAAATTGCTACAGTCCTGTCGGTGAATAGAAACGCCCTTGCCCAAAGTGATGTAACCGGCAATCGCGTCGCCCGGAACCGGGTTGCAACAATGCGCAATTTGTGTGAGTAAATTACCCACACCTTCGATATAAAAATCCGAACTTTTTTTCTTGCTGGGCGCTTTGGTTTTAAACGGCAACAAAGGTTGTTGTGGATTGGATTCATCAACAATTTTTTGCGCTGCATTTAATACCTGGCCGACACCCATATCACTGGCACCGACAGCCGCGTAGAGATCATCCAGTGTGTGGAATTTTAATTTTTTCGCGAGTGTTTCAAAATCCAGATCCAATAAAGCGAGACGACGAAATTCCCTGTCGAGCAATGCCTGACCTTCTGCAATATTTTGATCGCGTGCCTGTTGTTTGTACCACTGTTGAACTTTTTGTCGGGCGCGTGGCGTATTGATATAACCCAATGCCGGATTCAACCAGTCGCGACTCGGCATATCACGCTTGCCGGTTAAAATTTCTACTTGATCTGCATTATTTAATTGATAGTTGAGCGGCACAATTCGATTATTCACTTTGGCACCGCGACAGCGATGACCAACATCCGTGTGAATGCGATAAGCGAAATCAAGAGGTGTTGCAGTGCGAGGTAAATCGACTACGTGACCTTCAGGCGTAAACACGTATAAACGATCCTGATCCAGGCTGCGGAAATCTTCTTGCAGTTGTTGATTATCACCACCCAGTTCTTCATGCCATTCCAATACTTGTCGCAACCAGGCAATTTTTTGTTCGTAACTGCTTTTATCCGCTTCAGTATCCGTGCCTTTGTAACGCCAGTGCGCACACACACCCAATTCCGATTCTTCGTGCATTTCGAAAGTGCGAATTTGCACTTCCAATACTTTATTTTCCGGTCCAATAACGGCTGTGTGTAATGAGCGATAACCATTTTCTTTTGGCGATGCAATGTAGTCATCAAATTCATGCGGAACATTTCGCCACAAGCTATGCACAATGCCGAGCACCGCATAACAATCGCGTACTTGCGGAACTAAAATTCGCACTGCGCGAATATCGTAGACCTGCGAAAAAGGAATCTCCTTTCTCTGCATTTTTCGCCAGATACTGTAAATATGTTTAGCGCGCCCCGTGACTTCACCATTGATATTGGAACGGCGCAAATGTTCGCGAATTAATTCCAATAATTTTTCGATGTATTGTTGGCGATCCAATCGTCGCTCATCCAGCAAATGAGCAATTTGTTTATATTCGTCAGGCTGTAGATAACGGAAAGATAAATCTTCCAATTCCCATTTGATATGACCAATACCCAACCGATGCGCTAAAGGTGCATAGATATCCGCGACTTCACGAGCAATTTGTTTTTTACGTTGTGCGGTAGCATTTTTTACGGCGCGAATTGCGCAAGTTCTTTCTGCCAGTTTGATCAATGCAATGCGCACATCATCAACCATGGCAACCAGCATTTTGCGAATTTTTTCTGCCTGAACTTCCGCTTCATTACCTAACACACGCTGTTCGGTTTCTTTGCGCTGGTAACTGATCGCCGCCATGCGCAGCACACCTTTAATCAACTTGGACACTGTATCGCCAAATTGCGTTTGTATATCAACCAGAGTAATTTTGTTTTCACGAACAGCGCGATACAGCATGGCCGCCACCAGCGCATCCTGATCCAGTTTTAAATCGGCCAGAATTTCTGCCATTTCCAAACCGATTCTGAAACAGGAAAAATCTTCGCCCCAGTTGTGATCATCTTCAGATTGAATATCCACCAACGACAAACTTAATTCTGCGGCACGACGCAATTCAGCACGCGCAGTTTCGGATTGACTATGCAAATGATCGACACGATTAATCCAGGCTTCTATATCAACCTTGCCATCGGCCGCTATGGGGTGATCCTGACGCACTTTTACCATTGATCGCTCCTGTTTTTCTTTTCTCTTTTTCTCTTTCTATTTTTTCTTTTATTTGCGAACAAACAATGCCATGGATTCAACATGTGCGGTTTGCGGGAACATATCAACCACCCCCAAGGCACTTAATTGATAACCGGCAGCCAATAATTCTTTGGCGTCACGTGCCAGGGTTGCAGGATTGCAACTGACGTAGACCACCCGCTTGGGGGAAAGTTGCGCAATCAAGCCAACGCTTTGTTTGGCGCCATCTCTTGGTGGATCAAGTAACACTGCATCCAAATGACCACAGACTTGACGCAACCGGGGCAAGCCTATTTTTTCCAAATCGGCCGCCATAAATTCCACATTTTTTATGCCCAAACGCTGTGCATTTTCACGACCGCGCAACACCATGGATTCCTGCCCTTCAATACCGATTACCCGTTTGGCTTGTGTGGCGATAGGTAAAGTGAAATTGCCTATGCCGCAAAACAAATCCAACACTGTTTCATTGGATTTGATATCCAAAAGTGCCAGTGCTTGTGCCACCATTTTTTCATTCACCCCGGCATTGACTTGAATAAAATCCAATGGATGAAAACCAATTTCCAACTGGAATTGTTTCAAGGAATAAAACAAACGGGGATCAATTGCTTGCTGTTGTAAATCAACTAATTCAGGCGATTTATTTGGCTGCAAACAAATTTCACAATTATATTGCGTTGAAAATTCAGACAGCTGCTGATAATCCTGATCGCCAAGTGATTCTATTTGGCGAAACACAATCAATGTTTTATCAGCTGCCAACAAATCCACATGCGTAATTGCATTTTTGGTTGCAAGATTTGCCAATAAACTTCGCAAGGGTTTAATCAATTGACTGAGCGATGGCACCAATACCGAACACTCATCAATATTCACCAGTTGATGGCTATTGATTTGTCGGAAACCCAATAAAAAATCATCGCCACGCTCATCAATCGCCAAACGCGCACTGCGCCTGTAACCATAAGCGGGGGATTCAATAGCGTCGAGAATTTTTTTCGGTTTGGCATTCGCCCAGCGTTCAAGCTGCTCAAAAACAGCGGCTTGTTTAATGGTTAATTGTGTCGCTGCAGGTGCATGTTGTAATTGGCAGCCACCGCATTGTGCATAGTATTGGCATGGCGCGGAAATACGATCCGCTGAAGCTTCAATAATTTGATCAACACGTGCTTCTGCATAACGTGAATGATTGGCAACCAAACGCGCTGTAATTTTTTCACCCGCTAACGCACCCTCTACAAAACAGGTTTTTTGATTCCAATACGCAATGCCACGACCATCATGCCCCATACGCTCGATAGTCATTTCACCCAAACGCATATTGTCGAGCGGTTGTTCGATTTTTTCTTTGCGAGGTTGTTGTAAACGCGGACGACCATCATCGACATAAACCGATTTTTTTTCGGTTTTTTCACTGCGCGGTTTTTTACCGAAACCGGTTTTGTTACTGCTGGTTTTTTTCATCAGGTTTTTTCTTTAAATAATTTCATTCGTAAAACAAACCCCACCCTAACCCTCCCCTTCGTAAGGGGAGGGAATCAGCTCCTCCCCCTTACGAAGGGGGGAGGTTGGGAGGGGGTTTGTTTTACTCATTAAACAATCCCGACGACAAATACCTGTCACCGCGATCACAAATAATTGCCACTATTACCGCATTCTCAACTTGCTGATTCAAACGCAACGCTGCTGCCACAGCACCACCCGATGACACTCCGCAAAAGATGCCTTCTTTTCTTGCCAAATCACGCATAGTCCGCTCGGCTTCTGCTTGTGACATATTCACAATTTCATCGACTTGTTCAGCATGATAAATTTTTGGCAAATACTCTTGCGGCCAACGACGAATACCGGGAATTTGCGCCCCCTCTTCTGGTTGTAGACCAATAATCCTGATAGCGGGATTTTTTTCTTTCAGAAAGCGTGACACACCCATGATAGTTCCAGTGGTGCCCATCGAACTGACGAAATGAGTGATTCGCCCCCGGGTTTGTTGCCAAATTTCCGGCCCGGTGGTGTTGTAATGTGCGAGTGGATTATCGCTATTACCAAATTGATCCAACACCCGGCCTTTGCCTTCTGCTTGCATCTTCAAAGCGAGATCACGTGCGCCTTCCATGCCTTCTGCCTTGGAAACCAGAATCAGATCAGCACCATAGGCTGTCATGGCTGCTTTACGTTCAGCAGTGCTGTTGTCCGGCATAATCAAAATCATTTTGTAGCCTTTGATTGCCGCTACCATCGCCAGTGCAATACCGGTGTTGCCACTGGTGGCTTCAATCAGAGTGTCACCGGGTTTGATATCACCGCGCGCTTCTGCTTGTTGAAACATGGAAAGCGCGGGCCTGTCTTTGACTGAGCCAGCAGGATTATTGCCTTCGAGCTTGACCAGTAACCGATTGGTGGTATTTCCGGGAAGCCGTTGTAATTGCACAAGCGGGGTATTACCAACAAAAGCCTCTATGGTGGGAAAATCCATAATCAATCTCGGATTGCAGTCGGGTATGAAGGGCGGCTATTCTACCTTCGAACCCAGGGCGATGAAACTCGGAAGTAAGGACTTATTATGTTTGGTAACACCTACAGTATTAAAGCTGACGTAAGACGATTGATTTTTATCCCATCTGTAACCTTAATTGTGTTGATATCCACAACACTGACTTATCTTTGCATTGAGCAACTGGAAAAATTTATCGATTTGCGCGCCTCCACTCTGGTGAAAAAAACTGCGCACCTGCTACATAAACCTCTGATGCAAAATAATACCGAACTGGCACAACATATAGTGTCAGCGTCGCTCGAAGACCCTTACATACGCGCCGTTGAAGCTTACGATGCAATTCGCAATGTTCGTTATCATGCTGGCCCGGAATTTATGCCCTCATCAGATGCGGGAGAAGCCAATTCGGTAACACCGGGCAAACGTAAAACCTATCGCAGTATTCGCTTTTCACAGCCACTGGTTGATACCGATAATAAAAATTCGATTGGCTGGGTTGAAATTGAAATGATGTCCTCGCCTTATCTGGTCTTCAATTATGAAGCAATTATTCTGACGATCACCCTGTCATTGTTATGCTTGATTATGGTGGCATTTTTTTCAGTTCGGCTTTACCAGCGCATCACCACTCCCCTGGCAGTTATCCAGAATATATTGAATCAACTGACTGCTGGAAATTATCAATCGCGAGTGCCTGATCAACAAGCACCTGAATTTAATCAAATTGCAATTTCAATTAATCGTTTAACTGAATCCATGCAAGCCGCACAGCAGGATATGCAAGCCCATATCGATCAGGCAATTGACGATTTGAATGAAACCATGGAAACCCTGGAATCACAAAATGTTGAATTGGATATAGCACGCAAAGAAGCGCTCGAAGCCAGCCGGATTAAATCCGAATTTCTTGCCAATACCAGCCATGAAATTCGCACGCCTCTCAATTCCATTCTGGGTTTTGTCAATTTAATGTTGAAAAGTCCGCTCAATGAAGAACAAAAACAACAATTGGAAACTATTCGTGATTCAGCCATGCATTTGCAAACCGTCATGAATGGCATTCTGGATTTCTCCAAAATTGCTTCTGGTAAATTAACTCTTGATTACGCATTGCTACCGATTAGAAAACTGGTTGATGAAGTGACTCACACCTTTGCACCTGAAGCACATGAAAAAAATTTGCAAATTATCACGCTCATGGACAGTCAAATTCCAAAACATTTATTGGGAGACGGGCTCAGATTCAAACAGGTGCTGTCAGCATTAGTTGCCAATTCCATTAAATACAGCAATACCGGCAATATCAAAATCCAGGTAGCGGCTGTCGAACAACTGGAAACACAAATCACACTGCAAATATCAGTGACTGATCAGGGAATAGGTTTAACACCGGAAGAACAACAACAATTATTCAGCCCGTTTAACCAGATCGATGGCGCAACCAATCGCGAGCATGAAGGCATGGGCATGGGTCTTGCACTTTGTAAAAAACTGGTTGAAAGAATGCACGGTAACATCACGGTTATCAGCGAAAAAAATAAGGGTTCAACCTTTATTTTCACCGCACGTTTTGGTATTGAAAAGCGACAACCAACAAGTGTTGCATTGACCAATCTGGATAAATATAAAATTTTAATTTGTGGCGACAACCTGGATTCGCTGGAACAATTGCGTTTGTTGCTGGGGGAGTGGAACAACACTCCCGATTTAATTTCTGCTATCCACGATTGTTTCCCGGCCATGAAAGCTGCGCGTTTGAATGACGCCATCTATGATTTGATGATTCTGGATATATCACCGAATGAACGCAAAATACCTCCCGTATTATTAAGCAATTTGGCTGACCAATTAAAAACCGAATTTAATTGTCAATTGATTGCCTGTTGTACACCTGCACATCAGCGTTTATTCAAAACCTATTCTGACAATCAATCTATTATTTATTTGAACAAACCGGTTGCCCATCAAGAGTTTTACCAATTACTGTGTAATTATCTGGAGATTGATTACCCGTCTCAGGACAACAATCTGGTCAATACACGAAAATCCATATCGGTTTTACTGGTGGATGACAATCCAGCGAATTTGCAATTTACAACAGAATTATTAACCGCATTAAATTCAAACGTCAGACAAGCTAATAGCGGGCAACAAGCGATTGACGCCTTTGGTGAAGACCATTTCGATGTTATTTTTATGGATATTCAAATGCCGGGAATGGATGGAATAGAAGCAACAAGACGCATTCGACAATTGGAAAGTGGCAAAAAAAGGACACCTATTATTGCCCTGACTGCGCATAGCATCACCGACCAAAAATCCGAATTATTAATTGCAGGCATGGACGATTGCCTGAGCAAACCAGTTAGTGAAGCACAACTTGTGCATGTCATTAATCGCTGGGCAAGCTTGGCCGGTAAAAAAGAAATTTCTGTGCGCAATCTGGAATCCAGTCCAATTGAAAACAATCATTTTAAAGACCGAATTACCGAGCCCAATACAGAAAGCAGTTCGGTAGACATCGCACTTTGCTTGCGCCTCAGCAATAACAAACCTGCGCTGGCAAGAGACATGTTGAAAATGTTAATTGCAGGAATTGCCGAAGAAAAACAACTCATCATGGAAGCCATGCAACAAAATAATTATGAACAAGCAGGCGAAATTATTCACAAACTCTACGGCAGCAGCTGCTATTGCGGTGTACCCAGACTGAAATATATCAGCGGTTTGCTGGATAAATTATTTCAAAAACAATTATACGATGAAGCAAGCAGCGCCGTAGGCTCCCTGTACCTTGCCATAGATGACATAATCTATTGGCACCATGGAAAAAATATCGATGAATTGTTTGGACTTGCAGAAACGGCTATTTTGTAAAAGTTAATGGGAATTTTGCACAAAAAGCTCGCGACTTTTCAGTGGTTTTTTTCCAAGAAGCGGTTTAAATAAATAACGGGTTAAATTTTTCGCTGCTTGTCGGGTTGCGGGCTCGCGGTAATCATTCTGCGCTATCAACAACAGATCCGCACCGCTAATAACCAGGCTGTAAGCAGTATCGGGATCAGCTTCAACAAACCCTTGTTCGAGGTCACAAAAATAATTGGCTTGCTGCTTGATTGGCTGGTGTTGAATAGCATCCTCAGTGAAATTGATGGCGTAACCCAACTCACCCAACAACCTGAATTCAAAACAACGCAGCACGGGCTCTATCGCCTGTTGCTGATGTAATGACTGAATGCTTGATTCATACAAAGAAAATAAATCGTTATGGGCATCCATTTCCGGCAACAATCGCACTAATAATTCATTCAAATAAAATCCGGAATACAAATGCGAGCCGGCAAGAGTGAAGTAACGCTGATGTGATTCAAAATGAGTCAGCAATTTAAGATCGCCTTCACCTTGAAAACTGACCAGCAAACGCTGGAAGGGATTTAATAATTGACGCTTGGGCGTTTTACTTTTTCTGACACCGCGAACCACAACAGATATTCTGCCGTAATCCGGCGTTAATAAATCCACAATAGCACTGGTATCTCGATAGGGCTTTAAATGTAAAACATAGGCTGGCTGATGTTCTACGCGCATAAATGCTAATCACTGTATCCCAAACTACGTAAGGCGCGCTCATCATCTGACCATCCGGATTTTATTTTTACCCAAAGGTTCAGCATAATTTTACTTTCAAACAATTTTTCCATATCAATACGAGCCTGGGTACCAATTAATTTAATGCGCTCGCCTTTGTCACCAATTAAAATCTTTTTTTGACCGGATTTTTCTACCAGAATAAGTGCAGAAATAGTTAATAACTGACCATCATCCTTAAACTCTTCTATTTCAACAGCCATTTCATAGGGCAACTCGTCGCCCAATTGACGGGTAATTTTTTCCCTGACAATTTCCGCAGCCATAAAACGGGAACTGCGATCTGTGATCTGATCTTCCGGAAAAAGATGCACAGCCTCGGGCAAATGTTCAATGATGATTTTTTCCAGACGATCCAGATTTACATTACGCAAAGCCGACAAGGGAACAATATCAATCGGCGATAACTTTTCAGATAAATATTGAATGTGCGGCAAGAGTGTTTCTTTATCATCAATCTGATCTACTTTATTGACAGCCAATATAATTGGCGACTCAACATGATCAAGCTGGCGCGCAACTGCTTCGTCTTCTTCTGTCCAGGCTAATTTATCGACCACAAAAATAATTAAATCGACATCTTTCATCGCCGTGTTAGCTGAACGATTCATATAACGGTTGATCGCTTTATCCTGCCCCAAATGCATTCCGGGTGTATCAACAAAAATAATTTGTATTCCTGCTTCGGTTTTTATACCCAGAACATTATTGCGAGTCGTTTGCGGTTTACGCGATGTAATACTGATTTTTTGCCCGAGCATATGATTAAGCAAAGTGGATTTGCCAACATTGGGCCTACCCACAATAGCGACGTATCCACAACGGGTTTGAATATTATTTTCTGTCATAACAATTACAGGTTTAAAAGTTTGAGTGCCTGCGCAGCTGCCAGTTTTTCGGCTTCGCGACGACTGGATGCACGGCCTGAGGTTGGCCGTGGAAGTAATATCACGCGACATTCCACCACAAATTGTTGTGCATGGGACTCACCGGTTGTTTCAACCACCTGATATTCGGGTAAAGGTTTTTTACAAGATTGCAAATATTCCTGCAGGCGTGTTTTGGCATCTTTATGGCTGGCGGACAGCGACAGCTGATCCAACTTGTCTGCATACCATTCCAACACAATCTTGCGGCAATCATCAAAGCCTGACTCAAGATAAATAGCGCCGATCAATGCTTCAACGGCGTCGGCCAGAATGGAGTCCCGCTCAAGACCACCCGACTTTAATTCACCTTCGCCCAAAACAAGAAAACGACTTAACTCAAAATCACGCGCAATCAATACCAGCGTATCTTCACGAACCAAAGAGGATCTCAATCCACTTAATTGGCCTTCGCGTGCAGACGGAAATTTTGCAAACAGCGCCTCACCAATAATTAAATTCAGTAAGGAATCACCTAAAAATTCCAATCGCTCATTGTTGTCCGCACTGAAACTGCGGTGGGTTAAAGCCAAACGTAATAAACTGGTATCGCGAAAACTGTAACCCAGTTTTTTCACCAAAGACGAATAAAGCTCTTGCACTATTTACCTGTCGCCGTACGGGGTTTACAACACTCATTGGGAAATTCACTATCAAGGTGATTTCGAAATGGAATAACTATTTTTACAGTCCCTATTACAGGCTGATCAGTAAACAAATTGACTTCCGCATCATATTCAATTTTGACCAGAACTTTATTATCTTCCCTTTCGATTTCAATATTTTGTGCACCTTCTGAACGCACACCATTAATATTGTAAAAATTATCCATCTTTTTGCGAATTTCAGCGTCTGTCATATCGTTAAGATTTTCATCAACTTTGACCAGACTTTTTAATCCTGTGACCACAAATTGATTTTCTGAATAAAGTGGCACTACACGAAATCCAACCAAAAACAAAAAAGCTACCACCAACAAAATCACTAACCATTCAATAAGCCCATAACCCTGTTGCCGGCTTTTTATTGTTTTATACCTGCTCATTTGATTGCCCTCTGCTAATTGTGCGGTTTATTCAATGGAACCAACAGTACCAAAACTCGGAATACTCAAGAATTCATCCCAATGCATCCAGACCAGAATTGCTTTGCCCACTATATTTTGTTCGGGCACGTAACCCCAGGCACGACTATCGGCACTGTTGTCACGATTATCGCCCATCATAAAATAGTGACCTTCAGGCACAGTCCAATGCCCATCGCGGCTCAACCCACCCGGCACTTCGCACTTTTGCATTTTATGCGTTTTGTCAGTCAGTAATTCTTCGGTCACTATGTATTGTGATCGCAGCCCCATACATTCAGATCCTATTTCAGGAAATGTAGTACTTAACTCTGTCTGGGCAATTTCCTTACCGTTAATGTAAAGACGATTGTTGGTGTAACTTATTTTATCCCCTGGCAAACCTATCACACGTTTAATAAAACTGACTCTTGGTTGATGTGGCGGATAAAAGACCATTACTTCACCGCGTTGTGGCTTGTTCATGGGGATCACAACTGTATTGAGTATAGGCATACGAATCCCATAGGTAAATTTATTCACCAGAATAAAATCACCAATTTTTAATGTGGGAATCATCGAACCCGAGGGTATTTGGAAAGGCTCAAATAAAAATGAACGCATGA
Organism: uncultured Cellvibrio sp.; assembly: GCA_946482345.1. The sequence goes on along the minus strand of CAMLRJ010000028.1, from coordinate 2,637 downwards.
CAAAAACAAAACACAATACCGGAAAAAATGACTTGGAGATTTCAACAATACCGGGCTCTACAGCAGCTTCTCCTTTTGCAGCCTCATAAGCTTTGTTTTCGGCTTCAGACATTTTTTCGTGCGGATTAAATTTTTTATCGACATCCGCAATTTTCTGACGACGGCCTTTTGCAAAAAACAATATGTCAATTATCCAGACCAACCCCATGAACAACACAATAAAAGGAAGCCCATAGGTAAGCAGTTTGGCGAGTATTTCTGTCATTATTAAGCCTTTACAATTAACTATCGATTTTCAATACAGCAAAAAACGCCGCTTGCGGGATTTCCACATTACCAACCTGTTTCATGCGTTTTTTACCGGCTTTTTGTTTTTCCAGCAATTTTTTCTTACGTGTTGCATCACCACCATAACATTTCGCCAATACGTCTTTACGCAGGGCTTTCACTGTTGAGCGCGCAATCACCTGCCCGCCAATTGCCGCTTGAATTGCAACATCAAACATTTGCCGTGGAATTAAATCTTTCATTTTTTCCACCAACTGACGCCCCATGTGTTGCGCCTTATCGCGATGAACAATTAATGCCAGAGCATCCACTTTATCGCCATTGATCAGTACATCCAATCGCACCAATTTTGCAGATTGGAAACGCACGAAACTGTAATCCAGTGACGCAAAACCGCGACTCACTGATTTCAACCGATCAAAGAAGTCAGTCACAACTTCGTTCATAGGTAATTCATAATGCACAGCAATTTGTGACCCGGTAAATTGCAGATCTTTCTGCACACCACGCTTGTCGATGCACAGGGTAATCACATTGCCCAAATGTTCCTGCGGCACCAGAATATTGGCCTCCACTATGGGTTCCCGCATATCAGCAATACTGCCGGGGTCAGGTAATTTGGATGGGTTATCGACGTAAATAGTTTCACCCTTGGTGGTTTCAATTTCATAAACCACTGTTGGTGCTGTAGTAATCAAATCCAGATCGTATTCGCGCTCCAATCGCTCCTGAATAATTTCCATGTGCAACATACCGAGGAAGCCACAACGGAAACCAAATCCCAGTGCATCAGAGCTCTCGGGTTCATAAAACAGGGACGCATCATTAAGAGTGAGTTTGGCCAAAGCTTCACGGAAATCTTCAAAATCATCCGAGCTCACAGGAAACATGCCTGCATACACTTGTGGTTTGATTTTTTTAAATCCGGCCAAAGAATCTACGTCAGGTGTTTGTGCATGGGTGAGCGTATCGCCAACCGGTGCACCGTGAATGTCTTTGATACCGGCTACCACAAATCCAACTTCACCGGCCTTCAATTCTTTTAATTGAAAAGGTTTGGGCGTGAACACACCCAAGCCATCCACCAATTGGGGTTTGCCAATCGTCTTGGCAATAATTTTATCTTTCAGTTTCAAAGTGCCTTGCATCACACGAACCAGTGACACTACACCCAAATAATTATCAAACCAGGAATCAATAATCAGCGCTTGCAAAGGTGCATCAACATCACCTTGTGGTGGCGGAACCAGGCGCACCAATTCTTCCAAAACATCTTCCATACCCATACCGGATTTGGCAGAACAGCGAACGGCTTCTGTGGCATCCAGACCGATAATGTCTTCAATTTCCTTGGCAACACGATCAGGTTCGGCTTGTGGCAAATCCATCTTGTTGAGTACCGGGATGACTTCCAGACCTTGTTCGATAGCGGTGTAACAGTTGGCGACCGACTGGGCTTCTACGCCCTGCCCTGCATCCACAACCAACAACGCACCTTCGCAAGCGGCCAGCGAACGCGAGACTTCGTATGTGAAATCCACATGGCCCGGAGTATCAATAAAATTCAGCTGGTAAGTTTTGCCATCGCGCGATTTGTAATTGAGTGTCACGCTGTGGGCTTTAATGGTGATGCCGCGTTCACGTTCAAGATCCATGGAATCCAGCACCTGGGCTTCCATTTCACGATCGGATAAACCGCCGCAAATTTGGATAAATCGATCCGCAATGGTGGATTTACCGTGGTCGATATGGGCAATGATGGAGAAATTCCGAATATGGCTAAGATCAGTCACAGAGGTTAACTACCTGAGGTTAGGGGGAAACTCCGGCCATTACAGCCGGAGCAAAAGTGCGCGCATTCTAGCGGATTTAATCCCCATATGTCAGGTTAAGAAAGACTTAGTCTTCAATCACCAGCGAACGGAAAACAGCCCTGCCCTCGCGGAAGAAACGAATTGCGTAGGTTTCATTTTTCTTCAAGCCTTTCACCACTTTTTGGTAATCATTCAAATTGTTAATTTCAGCGAAAGCCAGTTGGGTAATCACATCACCAGGACGAAGACCTGCTTTGGCTGCCGGGCTCTCCGGTTTTACATTTTGCACCAACACACCGGCACTTGGCCCACGCTCGTTTTGCTCATAAATAACCAGCTGCAATCCGAGTGGATCACTGGTGAGTTTGTTATTTTTTGCGGGCGCCTGCGCCTGGATTTCTCCGGGAGAACCAGGAAGGCTGCCAATTCGCACATCTATAGTTTGTTCTTTGGCTTTACGGATAATCGTCAGCTCGACTTTAGCATCGGGACGTGTACGACCAACCAAATGAGGTAAATCGCTGGAATGATTAAT